>CAYYHT010000422.1:0-6998 GCA_964471355.1 uncultured Enterobacteriaceae bacterium | reverse complement strand
CGTGGCGGTGAGCAGTGCGGCGAGGCAGGTCAGTGTGCGCATGGAAAATCCCCAGGTTGGCCAGATGATACCCGAGGCTGCATCGCCGCCACACGACTTCGCGCTGGCGGGCGGTCGCTACTTCATCCAGAAGCCGAAAGAACCTGCACGCTCCGGATCGGACTGGCCGCCGGAGCCGAACGGATCGTAGCCGTTGCCGTACCAGGTGATCAGGCCGTTCGAGTTGGTTGGATCGGCGCCGCACATGCCCCAGCAACCGCTGGAGTTGAAGCCCAGCATCTGGCGCTCGAAGGGCGTGCTGCCCTTGTGGCCCGAACAGGCGACCGAGAGCTTGTTGGACTGGACGTTGGCACCAAAGCTCGACCCGCTGCCGAGCTCGGTGACGGTGACACTGTTGCAGCTGGTGGTGTCGCTGAGGTTGAAGACCGTGGCCGCGGGGCTGGGGATGGCGTACACGTAGGCTAGGCCGTAGTCGGTGATGTCGCCGTCGATCGTGCCGGTGCCGTTGTTGACCGTCACCGCGACCTCGGTGCTCACCTTGACCATGTCCCGAACGTCGATCGAGCCGCGGTCGACCCGGGTCTCGGGATCGGTGGCGCCCTGGTTTGCGTCGGGCACGTAGTAGACCTCGGTGCCGCCGGCGACGGCATCGTAGCCCCAGGTGACCAGCGTCCAGCCGCCCCCTTGGGTGACCATGTCGCAGTACACGCGCACGGGCTCGACCGTCGTGGGGTCGATCCAGTAGATGCCGCTGCCTGTGGAATAGCCCTGGTCCAGGATGTCCTTGCAGCTGGCACCAGGATCGCCGGCGACCTGTCCATACTGCTCGGCAATCGTCAGAGTGCGCACCGACGAGACCTCGGTCTGGCCATAGCCGGTGGCGGTGACTCGCCAGCTGTAGGTGCCGGCAACCGGCGGCAAGCCAGCCTTGGTCAGCTTGCCCAGCTCGCTGCCGTTCAGTGTGGTTGTCCACGTATAGGGGTCGCCAAAGGCGGGGTCGGTATCCAGCTCGATCAGGAATGGACCGGCGACACCGCTCCACTGCAGCACACTGGCAAGGTCGAGGTCGACGGCGGCGTCATCGGGCTTGTAGAGCACCGGGCTGTACAGGTCGAGTACGTCGGTCAGGTCGGCGTGCTGGTGCTCGCCGAGGGCCACATTGTTCAGACCGGTGCCGGTGGGCAGTCGGTCCATGCTCAAGGTGCCGCCGTCAATTGCGGAGGCGTCGTGGAAATGGCCGTTCTCGGGGGCGCAGGTCCATGCGGTGCCGTCGTAGCGAGCCAGACTGCCCACTGCCGTGCAGCCCAGGTCCAGCAGAGTGTCCGATGCCCCACTGATTGTGCCGGAGCCGTCGATGACGGTGGTGCCATTGACCATGATGACGCTTGCGTTGACGACCCCGCCGTCGACATCGGTCGCGGTGTTGGCGCGAATGGCGAACGGCACGCTGTGCATCTTGATGCGGTTGCCGAGGTCGGCGCCGCCGTCGACCGCCAACGCCAGCCACAGGCCGTCTTGTGCGAAGTCTGCGTACTCGAGCTCGTTGCCAGTGGTGTCACCGATGACCAGGCTGTAGTAGCCGTTGTCAAAGGCCACCGCTGCGCTCTCCACCCACACCACAGCCCCGCCGGCTGGAGCGTCGTACAGCGTGGTTCCTAGGGTGTGACTGCCGTCGAGGGGCAAGCCCATCGAATCCATCAATCGACCTTGGTGCTGCAAGGTGAGGGGGACGGCGTGGGCCGTACTGGCCGCGAACAACAGGATGACAGCGAGTGAGCGCATGGGGACCTCCGGATTTGTCGACCTAACCCGTTGAAACAGGTGACATGGAATCGAACAGAGGCGACCATGTGCGTCATGCGACTCCAGACCCCACTGTTCCTCGCGGTTGCCCTTGCCATGCCCATGGCGGCGAGCGCGGCTCCTCCGGACCCTGCCAGTTTTCTATTTGGCAGCTACTCTTCCCCGGCGAACTACGAGAATCACCGAGGCGAGTTCGCCGATCGCGACGGCGATGGGGACCCCGACTACGTGAGCGGCAGCTACTGGGGCTACATCTCGTATGTGAACACCGCGACGGACTACACGCACAATGGCAATGGCGGCTGGGGCGGTCAGTACAACAACGAGACGCAGTGGGCGGACTTCAACGGCGAGGGGCCGCCCGAGCTGCTCTGGCGAGCGGTCGGCGGACTTCATGTTGCGAGCTGGTCCGGAGCTGCCGTCAGTACCGCGGGGGTCACCTATACCGACTACCCCGAGACCGGTGACTTCAACGGCGACGGCTTTGCCGACATCTTCACGCTGAGCAACGGCCAGAACGCCGAGGTCTGGCTGGCTCAAGCGCTGGGCCCAGGCGAGCCGGTGACCTTCACCCAAGGGTGGGTCGACGCCAGCACAACTAGCATCACTGCGCGACCACATGCCAAGGACTACGACGGCGACGGCGATCTCGACATCGTTGTGGGGTCGAACAACGGGCCCATGAGCGTCTTCCAGAACGATGGCGCCGGCAACTTCTTCCGCATCTGGCAGACAACCGACAACCACGATGTGCGCTGGGTCCGCTTTGGCGACATCGACGGCGATGGCGCTCTCGACATCGTGGGCCAGGACTGGACGGCGAGTGCGCCCCACTACATGGCGTGGTGGAAGAACAACGGCGACGACACCTGGACCCTGATCGGCGACATTCCGACGACCGCGACCAACACCGGCTTCGACGTGGGCGACTGGGACGGCGATGGTGACGACGAGCTTGCCTTCAGCCCCGGCACCACCACCCCGACGGTGGTCTGGGACTGGGACGGCTCGGGCTGGGTCGTGGCCTGGCAGGGCGACGCCTTCGCCGGCAACAAAGAGACCTACAACGTGCGCTTTCACGACTACGAGGGCGACGGGGTGCAGGAGCTATTCGAGGTCAATCGTTGGGGCATCCGCATCTATGGCTGGGATGACGACGACGACTTCGTGCCCAACTACCTTGACGTCTGTCCGGGGGGAGACGACGTCGTCGACACGGACTCCGACACCGTGCCCGATGACTGCGATGTCTGCCCTGGAACCGACGATCGTCCCGACGTCGACTATGACGGCGTGCCCAACTGCCTCGATGAATGCCCCGAGTGGGATGACAGTGTCGACAGCGACGGCGACGGCGTGCCCGATGGCTGCGATGTCTGCGACGGAGACGACTCCATCGGCGATGACGATGGCGACCGAGTCTGCAATGACGCCGACATCTGTCCAGGCTCCCACGACCTGCTCGACCTCGACGGTGACGGCATCCCCAACGGCTGCGACTTCTGCCCGGGAGACGACAGCATCGATGCGGACGGAGACGGCATCGGTGACGAGTGCGACGTGTGCTTTGGCGACGACCTCTTCGGAGACACGGACGTCGATCTCGTCTGCGACGACCTGGACATGTGCGTGGGCGACGACTCCTCGGGAGACAGCGACCTCGACTTCATCTGCGACGACCGCGACACCTGCGACGGCGATGACTTGATCGGGGACTCCGACGGCGATGGTGTCTGTGACGACAACGACGTCTGCCTAGGGGACGACGCCAGCTTGGATTCCGACGGCGATCTCGTCTGCGACAACCTCGACCAGTGCGCCGGCGACGACGCGAGTGGGGACGTGGACGGAGACGGGGTCTGTGAAGATGTCGACGTCTGTTTGGGCGACGATCTCACCGGCGACCTCGATGGCGATGGCATCTGCGATCCGCTCGATGTGTGCGCTGGCGACAACAGCTCTGGCGACCTCGACGGCGATGGAGTCTGCGAAGACATCGATGTCTGCACCGGAGATGACGCCACCGGCGATACCGATGCCGACTCGGTGTGCGACGACCGAGACCTCTGCGATGGGGACGACGGCCTCGGAGATGCCGACGGCGACGGCACCTGCGATGGGGCTGTGACCGACATCTGCATCGGCGACGACGCCACAGGGGACACCGACGGAGACGGCATCTGCGACAGCGATGAGGTGATGGTCGTGCGCGGCGATGGCGCCTACGTGACGGCACAAGGCGAGGCGCTGGTCATCGCCGATGTCGACGGGGTGCTGGCCAATGACTCCGGGGTGAACACCATCACCGTGGACACCGAAGCCGCACAAGGGGTCATCGAGCTCGCGGACAATGGCGGATTCACCTACACGCCGGCTGCCGGCTTCTCGGGAGGAGACGCCTTTGCGTACGAGGCCAGCAACGGCATCACGACCGATGTGGCCTGGGTGCTGCTCGAGGTCACGGCCGATGCCGAGGCACCCGTCGCGGTGCCCGACGTACACATCTGGGAAGACAGCGACACCGTCTACGAGGTCGCCGCCGACCTTGGCGTGCTGCTCAACGACCACGAACCGGCTGACCTGCCGCTGTCGGCGGTGCTCGACGAGGACGCTGCCTTTGGCGAGCTGACCCTCAACGACGACGGCAGCTTCAGCTACATGGCCAGCTTCGAGTTCGATGGCGAGGACTCCTTCACCTACATCGCGTCGAGCGACAACGGAGACTCCTTGCCCGCCACCGTGCTGCTGATGGGTCCGACTCGGGTGCCCGAGGACACGGCCCTCGACCCGGTGAATCCCAACGAGCTTCCACCTGGCTTCGATGACGACCAGGGCTGCTTGTGCAACGGGGGGGCACCGCCTCATGGAGGCGCGCTCGTCTTGCTTGGCTTGCTGCTTTCGGTCCGGAGGCGCTCATGAGTCTCGCATTTGTGTTGCTCACGACCATCGCCGGTGCCGCTCCGACCTGGGTCGACTGGACCGTCCAGACCGCGGGCGGTGCTGAGGGCACCGTCAATGTCGACAGCGTCGACGTCACGGTGACCTACACAGGCGAGACCTTCTTCGTCGAGGTGAACGACGGGGCCACGAACTACTGGAGCCCGGGTGGCGCCTTTGTCAGTGCCGATGTGCCCGTGGGTCCCGCGACCGGCGACATCATTGGCCTGTCGCAGCAGAGCACCAAGACCGTCACCTTCTCGGAGCCGGTCACCAACCCGGTCTTCGCCGTCGTCAGTCTGAATGGCAACGGCTACAGCTTCGACCGAGACTTTGAGATCCTGAGCTCGGGCGACGGCTTTTTTGGGGTGGGCAGCTTCTCCAAGGCGGTCATCGGTAGTGGTCCAGATGCCGAGTACCAGCTGATCGGCTCGGGAGAGCCCCACGGAGTGATTCGCTTGCTGGGCACGTTTGACGAGGTCACGTGGACCAGCCTGACCGCCGAGACCTGGAATGGCTTCACCATCGGTGTCGAGAACTTGGGCTCCGCCGTCTCGCCTGAGATTGCCGTGCACGAGGGCGCCGACACGGGCGCACCTGAGCTGACTACTGGACAGACGGCAGCGGTTGACCTCGGCACATTCACCGAGGCCGAGGCCGATGACGGCTTGGCGGTGCAGACGCTGACCCTCTCCAACACAGGCGACGGTCCACTTGCACTGACCTCCATCTCGCTCACTGGAGCGGACCCCGACGCCTTCCGCTTGAAGCTTCCCGCTCCCGGCTTGGCCGCAGGGGCGACCATGAGCCTCGAGCTGCGCCTGTCGAGTACGACCCTAGAGGGTGCCTACACCGCCGACGTGGTCATCGAGAGCGACGATGCCGACGAGCCGGCGTTCACCTTCCCGGTGGCCGGAAGCATCACCGCTGATCCGCTGCCGCCGGCTCCGCCGTCTGGAGCCCCCTATGTGCTGGGCACCGAAGAGACGGGCTTCAACGCCGGCGAGAACCTCGGCAGCGCCTTCGGTGACGTCGACGGTGACGGCGACTTGGACGTCGCTTGGGGCAGCTACTGGGGCTACATGGTTGCCAGTCAGCTGACTCCCACCGACTTTGCCCACATCTCGAATGGCGGCTGGGGAGCCCAGTTTGGGCAGTACACCGGCATCCACGACTTCGACGACAACCCCGATGACGGGGAGATTGTCTGGATGGCGCTTGGGTGGCTGCGCATCACCAACAGCTGGAACAGCAGCAACTGGGCAGTCGGGGAAGCGGATCGAGCCGGCGTCGCCGACCTGACCGGTGACGGACGAATGGATGTCTGGACCCACAAGAATGGCCAGCCCCCGCGCGTGTACCGGTGGGACAGCTTCACCGCAGGCGCCCCTGTGTTCACCGAGACTTGGGCGCACAGCACCAGCGTGACGCTGGCCCAGAACCCCGCGTTCCTGGACTACGATGGCGATGGGGACTTGGACGTGGCCCAGGCTCCCTACAACCAGCCCGTCACCATCTGGGAGAACGCCGGAGACGGCACCTTCCACATCGGATGGCAGAGCGAGAGCACCAACAACCAAGTCCAGTATGTCGTCGCTGCCGATCCCGATGGCGACGGTGACGACGACCTGTTGGTCTATGACAACCGAACCTCCACGCGATTTGCCCTGTGGGAAGCGGACGGGAACGGAAGCTTCGCGATCAAACAAAAGGTGGATCTCGGGGTCACCCCCAATGTCTTCCGATTCAACGTCGGAGACTGGGACGGTGACGGCGACGACGAAATCGTGGCCTCCCCTGTGAATACCGGCGCCACGCGCATCTACGACTACGACGGCGCCAATTGGAACATCGTGTGGTCGGGACCGGTCTTCTCGGGCAAGAACACCTCAGACGTCGACTTCATCGACATGGATGGAGACGGCTACCTCGAGATGGCCGAGACAAGCTCCGGCAGGCTGCGTGTGTACGGCTTCGACACAGACCGCGACACGATTCCCGACTACATCGATGTCTGCCCCGGTGGCGATGATCTGGTCGATTCGGACTCGGACTCGGTGCCGGACGACTGCGACGTCTGCCCAGGCACCAACGACATCAGCACCGGCGATGACGACGCCGATGGTGTGCCGAACTGCGCCGACTCCTGCCCGCTCGATCCAGACACAACCGACACCGACGGCGATGGCATCCACGACTGCGCCGACCTGTGCTTTGGCGAGGACATCTCGGGCAACGACGATTCAGACAGCGTCTGC
>CAYYHT010000421.1:0-7017 GCA_964471355.1 uncultured Enterobacteriaceae bacterium | reverse complement strand
CGTCGTCGGCGGCGGCCGCGGTATCGATGCGCGCGGTCCAGCCGTCACCGTCTGCGACCCAACTCCCGGGGCCCAGCAGTGGCTGCGGTGGCAGCCAGTCAGGCAGGGGGATGACGGTGACGTGATGCAGGGCCATGGCGCATGCTAGCGGAGTATGGTGCGGCCATGAGACCACTCGCCGCACTGACCATTCTTTTCATCCTCGGCTGTACGGGAGAGGGGACCGCACCGGCGCCAGAGCGGCCAACCACCGAGCCTGTGGCAGAACCCGAAGTGGTCGCTGCCTCCGCTCCGGCAGGGCTGTGTGTTGCGGGAGAAACGGCGCGGTTCAGCTGCGGGGTCAAGGGTGGCAAGACCGTCTCACTGTGCGCCAAGGGTGCCGCCATGACCTACCGCTTTGGCAAGCCCGGCGGCATCGAGCTGTCGGTGCTGCGAGCGGCGGGGTCCGATGGCGCGTGGGAGGTCAGCCAGCAGGCTCTGGGTGCCGATTCCGAGAGGCACATCGCGTCGGTCTGGAACGACGGCTACCGGTACGCGGTGGTGGCCGATCGCACTGAAGACCAGTTCGAGGGCAAGGTCGTGGTTCGCCAGGGGGTCAAGAAGATCGCGACGCTGACGTGCCTGGACCAGCCCATCGTGAACTTCACCGAGCTTGGATCGGACTTTGGCGGCGACCCCAGCAGCCCCAATTCATGGGTCGGGCGTTGGGATGTGGGCACCGCCAGCTTCACCATCACCCACGACGCCGACGGCTTTCACCTTGTCGACGGCATGGCCTTTTACGAGGGCATGAACGGACGAAACACCGGCGAGGCCTCGGGTCCACTCAAGCGACAGACGACGCACACGCTCATCCACGAGTCGGACGGGTGCTCGATCACCCTTGCCAGATCGGGTCCCGACCTGATCGACGGCACCGACAACCTGGGCTGCGGAGGCATGAACGTCACCTTCATGGGTGACTACCGCCGCGTTCCCTAGCCCCAGACCATCAGTGCCATCTCGCCCAAGCCAAGCACGGTGGTGCCGGCGCCAGCGGCGGCCAAGGACAGCCGCTGACTGGGCGCAATCGCGGTGGCCGCAGAACCCATGTTGTCGATGCCCTTGAGGGTGGCCAGTGCACCGAACAGGCCCCAGCTGGGGATGGCGATGGTGGTCAGGCCCATGGCGGCCAACAGCAAGCCGAAGCCCACGTCATGGCGGGTGTCTTTGTCGTGGCGTTGGGAGGCGGCGCCGAGGGCTCGGCACAAGCCGCATGGCGATGCATCGGCTGGCAGGCCGCACTCTGTGCATGTCTGTGTGTTCTTCATCATGCTTGGCCTACGGACCGACGCGGTCGCTATTGCAGGCAACGGAGCGCAGTCCGCTTAAGTAGTCCAGATGTTGCAAGCGCTGACACTCGATGTGGCGAAGGTCGTGGTGGTGACCGTGCTGCTCTCCTTTGCCGCGATGGAGTGGCGGACCGGCCGCTTTGCCCCGGGCGCTTCACGCCAGCACACCTGGGTCGATCTGCTGTCTACCTTGCTGGTTCCAGGCGCCATCTTGACCACGGTGCTGTTCACCTCCGAGGCCCTGTTCTCGGCTGTGTTTCCGGCCTGGGTGGGGGCTCTTGCAGGCCTGCCCCTGTGGGCCATGTTCGCCGTCTTGCTGGTCGGCGACGACATGGTTCAGTACTCGTGGCATCGGCTGACCCACAGCGTGCCGATGCTGTACTCCCTGCACCGGTGCCATCATTCGGCCGAGTACCTGTCCATTCGCGTCGTGTACCGAAACAACGTGTTCTACTACCTGATCATGCCCAGCATCTGGCTGTCAGGCGCGCTGCTCGCTCTGGGGCTGTGGCCGGTCTATCCGCTGTATGTGGTGTGCAAGATGACCGTCATCATCGCCGCCCACTCCAGCGTTCCGTGGGACGCGCCCTTGTACCGCTGGGCAGCGAGCCGCCGGGTGATGTGGGTCGTCGAGCGCGTCATCTCGACGCCGGCCACGCACTCCGCCCATCATGGTCGGCACGCCACGGATGGGGTGACCCACTACAAGGGCAACTACGGCAACTTCCTGTTCTTGTGGGATGTGCTGTTCGGCACCGCCCTGATCACTCGGCGTCGACCGACTGAGTTCGGCCTCGAGAAGATTGAGGGCTGGCCCCCGCTGCGGGAATTCCTGTGGCCGATTCCACCACAGACCTAGAGCGTGAAGCGGGCCCCGACGGGGATGTGGTCGCTCGCGGTTGGCTTCCACTTGCGCGTGTGCCGCCACATCATGGTCTCGGTGCAGGCATCGAGCAGGGGCTTGCTGCCCAGCACGTAGTCGATGCGGAAGCCGTGGTTGCGCTGGAATGCGCCGGCTCGGTAGTCCCACCAGCTGTAGGCGCGCTCGTCGGGATGCAGGTGCCGCCACGTGTCGTGCAGACCCCAGGCCATCACGCGCTCGAGGGTCTTGCGCTCGTGCGGGTGGTACAGGATTCGGCCGTCCGAACCAAAGGGGTCCCAGGTGTCGAGCTCGCCTAGCGCCACGTTCAGGTCGCCGCAGACCACCACCTTCTCGGATGGATCGTGAGCGGTCAGCTCGCCGCGCAGGCGGGCTAGCCACTGCAGTTTGTAGCGGAACTTTGGCGAAGAGGGGGCGGTGCCCATGGGCACGTAGCAGTTGAAGATGCGCACGCCGTTGACCGTGGCGCGAATCAGCCGCTTCTGCTTGTCTTCGGGGTCGGGGTGGGTCAGGTGCCCCTTTTGCACGTCTTCGAGGGGGTGCTTGGACAGGATGGCGACGCCGTTGTACGCCTTTTGCCCATCAAAGGCTTGGTGCTCGTAGCCCACTGTTGCAATGGCCTCGCTGGGAAACTGGGCGTCAACGAGCTTGGTCTCTTGCAGGCACAGCACGTCCGGCTGGGCCTCTTGCAGGAACTGCAGCACGTGGTCGTGCCGCGCTCGAATCGAGTTCACATTCCAGCTGACGACGACCATCTACAGGCGCCGGGGGTCGGTGAGCTTTCCGGTGACCGCGCTGGCTGCTGCGACGGCAGGGCTGACCAGGTAGACAGGCCCCGGTGCGCCCATGCGGCGGTCGTAGTTGCGGTTGGTGGTGCTGGCGGTGGTCTCGCCCTCGTGGGGAATGCCGGGGCCGTTGCCAATGCAGCTGCCACAGCCTGGAGTGCTGACGACGCAGCCCTTGGCTCGGAACAGGTCGAGCAGACCTTCGCTCTGCGCGGCGGCGGCCACATCAGCGCTGCTGGGGGTGACGGTCACGCGCACTCCGGCGGCGATTTCACGGTTGCGCAGCACGTCTGCGGCGGCGCGCAAGTCAGCCAGGGAGCCGCCTGTGCAGCTGGCGATGACCACATTGTGGATGGCGACATCTGATTTGTCGTCGAGGTTGGCGCGGTTGCGGGAGTCTCCCGGTGTGGCCACGGTCAGGGGAACGTCGGCCAGGTCGACGCTCATCACTTGGGCGTACTCGGCGCCCGGGTCGGCGTGGACCAGCTTGTCGTAGACATCGATGCCGCGGCGCTGCTGCAGGAAGTCGACAATGGGCTGGCAAGGCTCGACAATGCCGGTCATCAGGCCGCCTTCGACGGTCATGTTGGTCAGCACGGACAGCTCGTCGACGCTCCACTTGGTCAGGGCTGGGCCGCCGAACTCGATGATGCAGGTGTCGGTGGCCGAGGTGCGCCAGTGCTCCTCTCTAAAGAAGGGCATGCCGATCAGGTACAGGATGAGGTCCTTGGGAGACAGCACCTCGCCTGGCTCGCCGGTCACCTCGACACGCACCACCTTGGGCACCGTCACGGGAATCAGGCCAGTGCGCAGGGCAAATGCCATGGCGGTAGATCCGACCCCAAAAGCGAAGGCATTGAGCACGCCGGCAGTGGGGGTGTGCGAGTCGGTGAGCACGATGACGTCGCCGGGCAGCGCGTAGTCCTCGACGACGATGCGGTGGCAGACGCCGGGCTTGAACTCGCGGCCAGGTCCGTGCAGGCGGATGCCGTTCTTTTGGGCGGCCTCGACCATCTCGTCGGTCAGGCGCATGGCCGGATCGAGCCGAGCGCGCTTGACCGCATCGGGGACGGTGTCGTGCTTGATGAGCACGAAGTGATCTTCAAAGGCAGCGACCAGGCTGGGCTCGTACATGGGGGCGTCGCCCCACTCTTGCTGGTACAGGTCGACCACCATGCCGGTGGTGTACTCGTGCATGCCGCGAAACGCGCAGCGGGTGATGACCTGGTCGCCTGGGCGCACGCTGGCGATGCCGTCGGGCGTGTTGGCGCCTGTCCAAGTGCGGCGGGCGATGAGCTTCTCGGCGATGTTCATCGGGCGGGCGGCGACGTCGGTGTCGTAGGTCGGCTCGATCTCACCGGCCAGCAGGCGGGTGCCGTAGTTCATCAGGCCGTTGTTTTGGGACACGGCACGAAAGAACGGGGGCAGGGCCTCGGCGAACTCGGTGACGTCGACGTCCTCTCCACCGGCCAACCGGGTCAGCACGCCGCGGTCGGTGGTGAAGGGCATGCCGCTGTAGACCATGTTCTCTTGGAAGATGCGCTGAAAGCTGTCGGCCACGACCAGCTCGATGCCGGCACCTTGATGGGCGACCACGGCGACTTCGCGGGAGCTGCCTGAGCCATAGGCGTCGCCGCCGACGATGACTTGGAAGCCCCCGGTTCGGACGTCGTCCTGGCTGACTGCTTCCTGGAAATTCTCGAGGAAGTAGGGCCCTAGGATCTCGCCTGTGTAGCCAAATGTGCAGGCCCGACCCGAGATCATGGCGTCAGTGTTGACTCCATAGACGTAGTCGGTGCCGAGGTCGGGAGAGTCGCCAGCGAGCTGCGCGCGGATTGCGGCGGGCTCGTCGACGAGGTGCAGGATGCGGCCAGTGAGCTTCATGGGCGGACCTCCGAAGCCCGCCGTATAACCCGCTTCGGGTCAGCTTTCGTCACGGTAGGCGGACGACCCTGTGAACTCCGCTAAGCCTTGGGCATGGCACGCAAAGGAAGCAGATTCAACCAGCGCATGCGGCTGCAGCGCGAGCGGAGTGCACAGATCGAGGCCCAGGAGCTTCGACGCACTGGAGGCACAGGTACGTCCGGCTACCGAGCAAAGAAGGAAGTCGACTGGCTGCGGGTTGTCGACGCGCTGATGGCGGGTGAGGGCAGAAATGTTCCGGTCGATCAGGCCGATGTGCTGCGCCGTGTCTTCAACACTGGAGTGCGCGGCTTGGATGGCCGCGTGCGTCGCCACAACTTCCGCGCCATCTTGGCGGCCGACCGAAAGCTGCGTGATCCGACCGTGTTCCCCATCCTGTGGAACGTGGCCAGCCAGCGTTGGATCCGTCCAATCGGGGACTGGAAACCAAAGGGCAAGGGTCGCACCAGCCGGGCTCGCTCCCTGGCCAAGCACCTGCTGGCCTCGTACGCCGTCCCGCCGTTTCTGTTCAGCGTGCTCGAGAGCACCGACGCGCGCGTGCCGAAGCTGTTCGCCTGGATTGGCCAGGGCAACAGCCTCAAGCGCGCTGGAAACCTGCTTCCGCCGGTACTCACCAAGCGCATGCAGCACGCGTTTCTGGCGTCGCCGATGAACCTCGACATCTACCAGGCCGCGCGTCGCGCTCAGGCCCTGGTCTTTGGTGCCGAGCCGGCACTCGTGCGCGCATTGGTTGAGGGCCGCTACGCCCGGGACTTCTGCGTGCCGGCCGAGGAGGCCTTTCGGTCCCAGATGATCCAGTGGCTGTGCAACCAGCCGATGTTCGACCCAGTCCAGGCCGGCCCAGTCATCGACTTTATCGAGCACACCCGTGCGGTGTACGCCCGCGACAACCGGGCATTCACGCTGCAGGGGCGCACCGGTGCGTCTGTCATGAGGGGCATGGAGGAGTGGCATGCACAGCTCGCTGCCGGTCGCCGTGCCCGTCACGGCCGCCGCTTCGACTCGGTCAAGCGCCAGGAGTCCTACAAGCCGTGTGGCCTGCGCAGTGCCAGCTACGAGCTGGGCAGTCGCAAGAACAAGGTGGTCTGGTCGTTCCGCGAGATCCTCACCTACTCGGCCTTGGTCGAGGAAGGTGCGGCGATGCGGCACTGCGTCGCGAGCTACGCGCCCGGAATCGAGCAGGGTCGCATCGCGATCTGGCAGCTTCGCCGTGACCGAGGTCGTGAGCTGACCATTGAGGTGGGCCAGGGAGTGATTCGTCAGGTCCGCGGTGTGTGCAATCGCCGAGCAACCAATGCCGAGACGCGCATCCTGCAGCGCTGGGCCGATCTCAACAGCTTGGCGCTCTGAAGGTGTAACGTTGCGGCGTTTTTGCCGCAGCTGATGAGCAAGATCCCGGTTTGACCGTGGCTTGACGGTCGGCACGGGCGTTGCAGTGAGGAAGGGTGTCGTCCTTTGACGGCATCCACTTTTGTTCTATGCACGCCTGTATCGCTGGTTTGACTACCGTGAGCGCCCGGCACTGCGTGGATCTGGGAGCTTGTTTTGAAAGCCCAGCGTCGCACCTCTGCTCTTTCTCCTCTCCAACAATCCACCGGCCAGCAAGGGCAGGGCGCGGCGGACCAAGACAACAGCCTAGCCATTCAACAGCTCGCGGCAGCGCAGGCGGAACAGCAGTCCGAGGGCAGCTTGCTCGACGAGGCGGCCCAGGAAGGCGCCGAGCAGGAACAGAGTGGGGAGCAGGAACAGGGTGGGGAGCAGGCGGTTGCGGCCCCGCGAGTGAGCGGCCGTCCCGCGTTGAAGAATGGCAATGTCGGCTCGGCGGTGTCGGCGTTGCAGACGGCGCTGAACGTGCTGTCGAATGCGGGGCTGGTGATTGACGGTTCATTCGGTCCGGCCACAGCGGCGGCGGTCCGGGCCTTCCAAGTAGCAGCTGGCCTGGTGGCTGACGCCATTGTGGGACCCAAGACTGCGGGCAAGATCAACGAAGGCGGCACAGTGGAGGCCACCCCGGAACAGGCCACGCCCGAGACCTCGACAGGAGGCTCGGACAAAGAGGAGCCCGAGACCGACACATCGGGTCGGCCAGCCGTCACCG
>CAYYHT010000420.1:4756-7020 GCA_964471355.1 uncultured Enterobacteriaceae bacterium | reverse complement strand
GAGGGCGAGCTGGGCCGGGTCCAGATGGTCAAGCCCGTGGCCCTGTGGTCCGGCTTGGTCGAGGTGCCCAAGTCCGGCAAGGCCAGCGTGAGCTTCGATGTGCCCGGCTACCAGGGTGAGTTGCGCGTCATGGCGGTCAGTGCCGGCCCCAAGAAGATGGGCAAGGCGTCGTCCAAGGTCATCGTGCGGGATCCACTGGTGGTCCAGCCGACACTGCCACGCTTCCTGGTTGCAGGCGACTACGCGGACATTCCGGTGTTCATCTCGAACGTCTCGGGCAAGACCCGCGACGTCGAGGTCAGCCTGAACATCGACGAGATGGACCTGTTCAAGCCCGAGTATGACGCCACCGATGACGAGTGGCAGCCGGTGGTCGAGGTGCAGGGCGACTCCGCCAGCACCCTGCATCTGGGGGACTGCGAGTCCGGCACGGTGCTGTTCAAGATCAAGGTCAACCGCGCCCCGAGTGCGGCTCGCTTCAAGGTCGTCGCCAAGGCCGATGGGCTCGAGAGCTGGGACGAGCTCGAGGTGCCCATCCAGACCACCAATGCCGAGGTGACTCTGTCCGAGCGCGTCGAGCTCAAGCCCGGCGAGAACAGCCTGGCATCGGTCTTCGAGGGCTGGGAGCGAGGGTCGGACCGCAGCACGGTCTGGATCACCACCAACCCCTATGGCAAGGCGATGAATCACCTTCGCTACACGGTTCGCTACCCCTACGGCTGTGTCGAGCAGACGTCGACCAGTACCCGTCCGCTGCTGTATGTGCGCAGCTTCCTGGACGACATCGACCCGACCCTGCTGCCCTCCAAGAATGGCAAGAAGGGCACCGTCGATGACATGGTCATGCACGGCGTCGACCGACTGCTTTCGATGCAGACGCCGTCTGGAGGACTGGCCTACTGGCCTGGCGGTCGCAGCCCGCATCCGTGGGGCACCAGCTATGGCATGCACCTGCTTTTGGACGCCAAAGAGGCCGGCTACCCGGTGCCCGAGCAGCCGCTCGATGACGCCCTGGTCTGGCTCGAGCGCGAGCTCGATGGACGCTCTGACGATGCCAGCCTGCGGGACATGCGGACCAGTGCCTATATGCACTACATCGTGGCGCGGGGCGGAAAGGGCCGACCGGCAAAGGCCCAGAAGCTGCTCGAGGCCAGCGGCAGCAAGAAGGTCACCAACGAGACGCGCTACCTGCTCAAGACGGCCATGCTCATCTCGGGGGACCGCCGCTACGAAGCCGAGCTCAAGGACCCGAAGGTCACCGACTTGGAGTGGTCGCGCCTGAACGATCACACCTTCTACAGCGACCTGCGGGACCGGGCGCTCACGCTGAACCTGTACTACGACAACTTCGGCGCCGACGGCAATGGCCAGGCCCTGGCAGATCTGGTCGGCGACGGACTCGCCCAAAAGAAGCAGAGCAGCCACTACACGACCCAGGAGATCGGGTGGGGAGTGAGTGGCTTGGGCAAGTGGCTGACCGCACAGTCCGACGCAGATCTCGTCGGGGTCACTATGGCCGTCGATGGAAGCGGTCTGCCGCTCATGGATGACGATGGCAAGAGCTACAGCTGGTCCATGGGCCGCGCGTCGATGGCGGATGATGTCGTCGTCGAGTTGCCGAAAAAGAAGTACAGCGGGCGGGTCTTCGCGATGGTCACCACCCAGGGAACGCGAGCCACCGAGAACCTGCCCACCGGTGGGTCGGGGCTGCGCATTCGCCGCGAGCTGGTGACCGCTGATGGAAAGGTCGCGACCGAGGCGGACCTGGGCCAGGCGATGTTCCTCAAGATCGCCATCACCAACGAGAAGCGATTCGCCGTCAGCAACATCGCGCTGGTGGACCGTCTGCCCGCGGGACTCGAGATCGAGAACCCCCGGCTGGGTCGCGGTGCGCTGCCCAGCTGGGCCAGCCCCGACACCCTGTGGAGCCTGGACCACATGAACCTGCGGGACGACCGCATGGAGGTCTTCGGAGCCCTCAAGGCCGGCGAGACCCGGTATGTGGTCTACGGAGTGCGGGCCGTGACAGCGGGGCAGTTCAGTCAGCCGCCGGTCACCGCCGAGGCGATGTACGACCCGAACATCTGGGCTCGTGAGCTGGGCTACACCCTGGTGGTCAAGGCGCCATGGGGTGGCAGCTGAACGAAGACGGCCAGTCGGGCGAGACGAAGCTCGCCCCTCCTTGTGGCGAGAAGCTCGCCCCTCCGTCTGGCGCCAAGGAGCGGCGAGCTTCGTCTCGCCGTCGCCTCGTGGCGCTGGCAGGG
>CAYYHT010000420.1:0-4656 GCA_964471355.1 uncultured Enterobacteriaceae bacterium | reverse complement strand
TGGCGCCAAGGAGCGGCGAGCTTCGTCTCGCCGTCGCCTCGTGGCGCTGGCAGGGCTGCTCGCCGTCGCCGCGGCCTACGCACTGGTGTGGCTCGTGCCTCTGCCAGAGCGCCTGCAGTCGGCGCACTCCGAGGCGCTGTTCTACGCCGACGGCAGCGTCGCCCATGTCTTCCTCTCCGAAGACGACAAGTGGAGGCTTCCTGTCCAGCTCAACAAGGTGGATCCGGACTACGTCGATGCACTGGTGGCCTACGAGGACCAGCGATTCTGGTGGCATCCGGGAGTCGACCCGGTGGCCATCGGTCGCGCGGCTCTGGGCAACGCGTCGAGCGGTCGCGTGGTGTCCGGTGCCTCGACCCTGACGATGCAGCTGGTTCGATTGGTCGAGCCTCGCCCGCGAACCCTGCGCAGCAAGCTGATCGAGTGTGTCCGTGCCGTTCAGCTCGAGCAGCGCATGAGCAAAGAGGAAATCCTCGCCGCCTACCTCAGCTTCACCCCCTATGGCCGCAATGTGGAGGGCATTGAGAGCGCATCAGTGGCCTTCTTCGACCACCGTCCTGACGAGCTGACGAGTGCCGAGATTGCGACGCTGCTCGCGGTCCCGCAGAGTCCGACGCGGCGCTATCCGGCCCCGCGCAACACCGACCGGCTGCGGGCAGCCCGCGACGACATCGCCCTGCGCCTGCAGCTTGAAGACGTGTTTGAGACTCCGGTGCCGGCTCGCTTGCGCCCCGCACCTCGTGATGCGGCCCACGCGGCCACGTGGCTTAGCGGCAGCAGTGACCTGCAGCGTGCACAGGGACGCACGACCTTGGACCGGGGCGTTCAGCGCCTGGCCGAGCGCGTGCTGGCCGGACACCGCGACGAGATGTACCGAAAGGGCGTCTACAACGCCTCCATCGTCATCGTCGAGCACGAGAGCGCCCACGTCCGAGGCGTGATTGGCAGCTTCGACTTCAATGATGCGGACCATGGTGGCCAAATCGTCGGCTTCGACACCCCGCGCTCTCCCGGCTCGGCGCTCAAGCCGTTCGTCTATGCGATGGCGCTGGAACGGGGGCTGCTGCTGCCCGACCACCTCGTCAGCGACGTCCCTGTCCGGTACGGCGCCTACTCTCCCGAGAACTACGACGGCCGCTTCAACGGCTTGGTGCCCATGGAAGAGGCCCTGTCTCGCTCCCTGAACATCCCCTTCGTCAACCTGCTGTCCGATGTCGGTGTCGAGCCCTTCATCGGCAACCTGCGCGGAATGGGCTTCGACGACCTCGACTGGGACCCCGGCTACTACGGTCTATCGGCGGCTGTGGGCGGCATTGAGGTGACCCCCATGGAGATGGCGGGGCTGTACGCGGCCTTGGCGCAGGATGGCGTGTACCGTCCCTTGCAGATCGTGCAGGAGTCCGGTTCGGTGGAGCCTCGTCAGTCTTTCGCACCTGGGGCGACCTACCTGACCCGCCGGGCGCTATCGATTCGCGACCGGCCGGACTTTCCGTCGAGGTCGGCACTGTCGAGTGCGCCCCGACACATCCACTGGAAGACCGGAACCAGCTTTGGGCACCGGGACGCGTGGGCCATCGGCAGCGGCGAGCGGTACACGGTCGTGGTCTGGCTCGGGAATTTCGACCGGCAGGGCTCGGTGCATCTGATCGGGGCCGAAGCCGCGGGACCCATCCTGTTCGACCTGCTCGAGGGGCTTGACGACGGCATCGACCGTGAGCCACAGCCGACCGCCGATCTGATCGAGGTACAGGTGTGCAGTCTGTCCGGCCACCTGCCTGGACCCGCCTGTGCGCACACCCGCTCTGTGTTGGCACTCGAACGCGCAGTGCCTGCTCAGACCTGTGCTCTGCATCGGCGGATCGAGGTGGACGAGGCCAGTGGATTGGCGGTGGGACCCGGCTGCCGAAATGGTCTGCAGACCCGCACCGAGAGCTATGTGGTCTGGCCCACTTCGGTGCGGCGCTTTTTGGGGGACCAGCACCGAGCGCAGCGGCGTTCTCCCCGGGCTCATCCGGCCTGCAAGGTGTCGACGGACAGCGCTCCTGTGGTGACCAGCCCGGGACCCGGCGAGGTGGTGCTGTTGATTCCAGGACTCGAGCCAAAGCTGCAAGAGCTGGCCCTCGAGGGGGACAGTGCCCTGGCCGACGCGGACCTGAGCTGGTTTGTCGATGGGGCTCTTATCGGGCGTGCCGGCGCCGACGAACGTGTCTGGTGGACCCCAACCCCAGGCCGGCACGAGGTGCTGGTCATGGATGGCGCCGGGCGCTCTGGCGTCCGGCGCTTCGAAGTCCGCTAGTCGGCTACTGCCCGCAGATGTCTGCGGGGTCGCTGTAGCACTGCAACACCACCTCGATGGACGTGGTGGCGTCCGCTTCGACCAGCGCTGTGACCTCGTTGCTGGTCCAATCGCGTTCGAAGTCCCCGCTGTAGCCGTAGAGCGACACGGTGTGGCTGCCGACGATCACGTCCGCAAGCTGCATCTGGGTGTCCAGGCAGGCTTCGTCAAAGGTGTTGACCCGCTGGCCATCATCGCGCGTGATCTCGACCGCCAGCGATTGGTCGGTCATGCCGGCGTCGGCGCAGTCGGTGGCCCCGGTGAAGCTGTACGAGATGGCCAAGGTGCCCGTCGCACAATCCGGATCGTCTGCAGGGAGCAGGCCGTCGCAGTCGTCATCCGAGGTGTTGCTGCAGATCTCGGTCAGCTCGGTGCTGGCCACGATGCCGTCGCAGTTCTCGTCGACATCGTTGTCGCAGGTCTCTTCGGCGCCCGGGAAGATTGCGGCGTCCGCATCGTTGCAGTCTTGGTCGTCAACAAAGCCTCCACCACCGTTGCAGGTGTTGAATCCGTCGCCATCGGCGTCCACAAGATCCGTGCATGGGGGCTGGCCGTAGCAAGCGGTCAGGATGATGGGCACGGTCGCTGCGGCCCCCAGTCGGCTGAGCACGCGTCCGGCGCAGAATGGGCAGATGTTGGTGCCCGGCAGCAGATGGCGGGCACAGGTGTCACATGGATGCATGTGGCCATCGTACCGCGAGTGGCCGGGACTCGGATATGGTCCGGCAAACGCACACCCGGGATCCCTATGCGCACTATCAGTTTCTTGTTCGCTCTCGCACTTGCCGCGCCTGCCGCGGCCGTCCCCCTGACCTTTGACCACCAAGGTCGCATGTTTGATTCGACGGGTACCCCTGTCGACGGCGCCCAGGACCTCGAGCTGGCCGTCTATGACGTTGTCACCGGCGGCACCGCGGTGTGGACCGAGACACAGACCGGTGTGGTCTTCGACAACGGCTACTACGCGATCACGCTCAACGACTTGGTGATCGCCGACTTCGCCAGCCAGGATGACATGTGGGTTGGGCTGACACTGAACGCCGGTGTCGAGCTGCCTCGCATCAAGCTCAGCAGCGTGCCCTACGCGCTCGTCGCCGGCGAAGCACAGAACGTGGCTGCCGGAGGCGTGGTCAACACCACGTCGGTCGTGGTCAATGGCGGCACCGTCATCGATTCGAGTGGAAACATCGACTACTCCGTGCTCATCAATGGTCCAGAGACCCTCGGCGGCCTGACCTGCGCGTCGGGTGATTTGGCCGAGTGGGATGGCGCCAACTGGGCATGTGTGGCCCACGTGCACGACACCTCGGACATCACCACCGGCATCTTGGACATGGCCCGCCTGCCTGTAGGCACGGGCTCGAACAACGTCGCTCGCGGCGACCACGATCACGCGGCGGACTACCTGCCGTTGAGCGCCATCGACACCACCGACGCAGGCGTGCTCACCGGCGCCGGTGACGCCGACTCACTCCATACACATGCCACCCTGGCCACCCAGGCCGACGTTCAGACGCTGGCGTCGGGCACAGCCGGTGCCGACAACCTGGTGACCAACGGCAGCTTCGAGCTGTGGTCCCGGGCCAGCCAGCCCGACGGCTGGTTCGTCAGTGGCGCGACCCTCGCGGGGGACACCACCATCGTCAACGCGGGCGTGGCGTCGATCAACATGACGGCAGCCGCTCCCGGCGACTTTGCTTTCGCCACCATCGACAACTTCGCGGAGTACGCGGGCAAGACCGTCACCTTCGCGATCGACATCGACGATGGCGGCCTCGGTGCCACCATCGAGATCGATGACGGCGTCGGCCAGAGCAGCACGGCCTACAGCGGTTCAGGCTGGCAGCGTGTTCTCGTGACCCACACCCTCGACGCCGCCCCCACCAAGCTCGGCGTGCGGGTCATCGCTGGTGGCGCTGGCACGCTCTATCTCGACGCGGCAACGCTGGCCTATGGCGGACACACAGCACTGCCCTACGTGCCCGAGTCCAACTACACCAACCGCCAGCGAAGCATGGCCTACTACGAGCACCACGATCACTGGAACTACGGCAACGACCACTCCGAGAACAACAACTGGGTCCAAGAGCACCGTGCCTACAAGGCGAACGGCACGCTCACCTCGGTCATCTCCAACTTCGGCATGACCATCTGGACCGGTGCCTACACCGGCGGACTGACCCAATACAGCTCGATGAGTGCCGGCAGCTACGAGTGTGCGGTCTCGGGCGAGCGGCGCGACGAGGTCGAGTTCCACTGCGAAGTGGGTGGCGCTTGGCAGACCAACTCCACCTACGGCGTTCGTCTGCGCTGGGACACCA
>CAYYHT010000419.1:0-7021 GCA_964471355.1 uncultured Enterobacteriaceae bacterium | reverse complement strand
GCCTTCGACGAGCTGCAAGACGAGCTGAGCGAGAAGATCACCGCTCAGATGACCGACACGCGGCAGCGGCTGCTCGACCACTTCGACGAGGATGTGCAGTCCCGGCTTCGAGTCCATCAGGACCAGGCCCAAGCGTCCCTCGACGAGCGTGGACGGATGCTTCTGAACCTCACGCGGTTCGAGTTGGACGACGATGCCGCGTTCGACCCTGAGGAGCCTCGCTTCGAGTACACGGGCACCGCCGCACCACCGGGCCGGTACTGCCTTGACTGGAGACAAGCGGAGGCTGATGGGGCGGTGTTCTACCGCGTGGACCATCCGCTCGCCTCGCATCTCATCGACACGGCACTGGGCCGTTCGCTCCCAACTCGCCATCTGACCTTCAACTACGGCGGTTACGGCACCTCCATCGCCGTCCTCGAACCCTACGTCGGTCAAGGCGGGTGGGTGACCTGCGGGCTTCTCACGGTGCAGTCGGTGGCCGACGAGCAGTTCGTGGTGCTAGCCGCCAAGACAGACGACGGTGAGGTGCTTGACCGTGAGTGGTGCAGGCGGCTGCTGCGACTGGCCGCCGACGAGGCGGATGCTGCTGCTCGCCCGTTCGATTTGACCGCCGAAGTCGAGGCGGAGGTCCGCCACCATCTTGATCAGGTGGAAGTCCGCAACGGGCGCTACTTCGATGCTGAGGTCGGCAAGCTCGACCGATGGTCCGACGACCTCAAACTCGGCCTTGAGCGCGAGTTGAAGGACCTGGACGCGGGCATCAAGGACATGCGGAAGCAGTCAGCCGTGGCGATCACGTTGGCCGACAAGCTCGCGGCCCAGCGGGAGATCAAGGCGCTGGAGAAGCGGAGGAACCGCAAACGGCGGGATCTCTATGAGGAACAGGACAAGATCGACGAGCAGCGAACGCTCTTGATCGAGGACATCGAACGGCAGCTTCGGACCACACACGAGGTCCAGCGCCTGTTCACCGTCCGATGGACCATTCGGTAGGAGCGGGGCGTATGGCACGGAAGAAGACGAAGCTGGAGTTGACGTGGATCGGGAAGGACAAGCGCCCTCGACTTGAGCCGCGCATCCTGCTGGAGGATCACGACATCAGCTACGCGGCAGACCGCCGAGTCACCGAGGAAGATCTCTTCGACAACATGCTGATCCACGGCGACAACTTGCTGGCGTTGAAGGCGCTTGAACAGGACTTCGCAGGTAGGATCAAGTGCGTCTACATCGACCCTCCCTTCAATACAGGACAGGCGTTCGAGCACTACGATGACGGGGTCGAACACTCCGTGTGGCTGTCGTTGATGCGAGATCGCTTGCTGCTTCTCCACTCGCTGCTGCGACCCGACGGCACCATCGTTGTCCACATTGACGACGAGGAACTTGCGTACCTGATCATTCTGCTGGACGAGATCTTCGGACGGAGGAATCGCTGCTCCATCATCACGTTCAAACAGAGTTCTGTCTCGGGACCAAAGTCCATCAACCCTGGTCTGGTCACCATCTCGAATTTCGTCGTGGTCTACGCAAAAGACAAGGCGTCGTGGTCCCCAAACCGAGTCTACGTCCCAGTGTCTCGGGACAGCAGATACAACAGCTACATCACGAACTACGAGATGCCTTTTGCCCAATGGGAGTTCTCCACCCTGCGAGCCGCATTCGCCTCGCGACACGGAATCGAGGTCCGGGCTCTCAAAAAGGCATTCGGAAAGAAACTTGACGATGAACTGGAGGCATTCGTGCTCGATGACCCTAGGCGAGTCATTCGTCTAGCTCGCGTGCAACCGAAAGATGTCAACGCTCAAGCACGCGAGTCGCTTGTCGCCTCGATTGAGCAGCCTCACAGAGTGTTCCGCTCGGAGCGTGCCGACAAGGCCGACTACTATTTCAAGGCCGGTCAGCAACTCCTGTTCTATTCAACCAAAGCTCACAGGCTGGACGGGCGGTGGGTCACTGGTCAGGCGGCCTCCACGATCTGGGGTGACCTATTGTCCAACAACCTGCACAACGAGGGTGGCGTTCGCTTTCCGAAAGGCAAGAAGCCAGAGGGTCTAATTAAGCGCATTTTGGAGCTGACCACCGACCCTGGGGACTGGGTCCTTGACTCCTTCGCCGGTTCCGGCACGACAGGTGCGGTCGCGCATAAGATGAAGCGCCGATGGATCATGGTCGAGTTGGGAGAGCACTGTCTCAGCCATGTTCGTCCCCGCCTCGAATCGGTTGTCGCCGGAACCGATGGCAGCGGAATCACGAAGGCCCTCGATTGGAAAGGCGGCGGCGGATTCCGCTTCTACAACCTCGCCCCCTCCCTGCTCGAAGAAGACAAGTGGGGCAACTGGGTCATCAACCGCGCCTACAACAAGGAGATGCTCGCAGAGGCCATGTGCAAGCTAGAGGGCTTCCGCTACGCCCCCAGCGACACGCTCTTCTGGATGCACGGCCAGTCCACGGAGACGGACTACATTTACGTTACCACGCAGACCCTCACCCACGAGCAGCTACAGGTCATCAGTTCGGAGGTTGGCACCAGCCGCACCCTCCTCATCTGCTGCTCGGCCTTCAGAGCCGATACCGATCAGTTCGCCAACCTGACCATCACCAAGATCCCTGCTGCTGTACTGAGCCGCTGCGAGTGGGGCAAGGACGACTACTCGCTCAACGTCGAGACAGTGATGGGCAAAGAACTGGAACCCAAACCTGACGACGGACCACCGGAAGACGGCAAGCCGAAGCGACGCAGGGGCAAGACCCCGAAGGTTCAGGACCTGCTGCCACTCTTCGCCGCCGCCGAAGGAGGTGAGGCATGAGCCGCATCGTCAACACGATCTCTGGTCGCCTCAGTCTTCGACCTCCGCAACGCGAGTCGCTGGAGATCCTCGAACGGGTCTGTGATGTCGCCAACCCCACCAAGGACACCGACCTAGCCACCGCCTTGGAGGTCATCAAGTCGGAGTATTCTAGCGTCACGGCCTTCGAGCGGGACTTCCCGTCACTGTGCTTCGCTCTCGCCACCGGCGTTGGGAAGACGAGGTTGATGGGCGCTTTCATCGCGTACCTCTACCTCACGAAGCGCAGCCGCCACTTCTTCGTGCTGGCCCCGAACTTGACCATCTACAACAAGTTGATCGCGGACTTCACGCCGGGCACGCCCAAGTACGTCTTCCAAGGCATCTCGGAGTTCGTCACCGCCCCGCCGGTCGTCATCACCGGCGACACCTACGAGAGCGGCATCGGCGTTCGTGAGGATGCCCGCTTGCAGATGGGCCTGTTCCGCGTCGGTGGCGAGGACCCCGTCCACATCAACGTCTTCAACATCTCGAAGATCAACAAGGACGTGAGATCGGCCACGAGGAAGAAGGGCACGCCGCGCATCAAACGGTTGTCGGAGTACATCGGGGAGTCGTACTTCGACTACCTCGCGGGCCTGCCCGATCTCGTCATCCTGATGGACGAGGCCCACCGCTACCGCGCAGACGCGGGCATGTCGGCCATCAACGAGCTGAAGCCCATCCTTGGACTGGAGCTGACCGCTACGCCGTTCACGGAGGGCAAGGGCAAGAAGGGGCCGATCCCGTTCTCGAACGCGGTGTACTCGTACTCGCTGGCTGAAGCCATCGTGGACGGCTTCGTGAAGGAACCGGCGGTCGCGACGCGCAAGGACTTCGACGCCGCCAAGTTCGACAAGGCCCGGCTCGAACGCATCAAGCTCGACGACGGCGTGCGCCTGCACGAGAAGGTGAAGGCCGACCTCCAGATCTACGCATCCGACACTGGCAAGCCCTACGTGAAGCCGTTCATGTTGGTCATCGCACAGGACACCACGCACGCCGCGAAGCTCGTCGAGTTGTTCAAGTCGGAGGACTTCTTCGAGGGGAACTACGCGGACAAGGTCATCGAGGTCCACTCTGCGCTCAAGGGCGACGAGAAGGAGGAGACGGTCGAGCGCCTGCTTGCGGTCGAAGACCCGAATGAACCCACCGAGATCGTCATCCACGTCAACATGCTCAAGGAGGGGTGGGATGTCACGAACCTCTACACCATCGTTCCGCTGCGGGCAGCGAACGCCCGCACCCTGATCGAGCAGTCCATCGGTCGCGGGCTGCGCTTGCCGTTCGGACGACGAACAGGCGTCAAGGCCGTGGACAGGCTCACCATCGTCGCCCACGACAAGTTCCAAGAGATCGTGGACGAGGCGAACCGGGGCGAGTCCATCATCCGGCGTATCGACACCATCATCCTCGACGCGGACGGGGCAGAGGATGCGCCTGTGCCGGTCGTCGTGAAGCCGGTCATCGACCAGATTCTTGGCGGCGACGACGAGCCAGATGTGCCCGGAATCGGCTCCGCACCGACCGAGGCAACTCTGCCGGGTGTCACGCCAAATCCAACCCTTGCAAAGCCCGTCTTCGCGACGCCAGCCGAGAGAGCCGTGGCCAAGGCGACCCTCGCCGTCATTAGGAAGAAGACCACTCTATCCTCCTCAACTGCGCTTCTGACTGCTGAGCAGCAGAGGAAGATCGTCGCGGAAGTGCAGGCGGTGGTGCCGCAACAGCCGGATCTTCCCGGCGTTTCGCAGGCTGTGGAGGTCACCGTCAAGACGGTCACGGAGGCATACGTCGCCTCGTCCATCGACATTCCTACGATTACGGTCGTGCCGACCGGCGAGGTGAGCATCGTCTTCGAGGGCTTCGACCTCGACACCGCCATGCTCCCCGCGTTCCGGCCAGTAGAGAAGGACATCTTGGTCCGGCACCTGCGCACCCATGAGCAGGAGCAGTTGTCCGTAGTCGGCGGTGGTGTCCACGAGAAGCGCCTAGAGGACTACGTCGTCAGTGCGCTGATTAGCTTTGACGACGTGGACTACGACGCCACCGCCGACCTGCTCTACAAGCTGGCCGGAGAGTTCGTGTCCTACCTCGACAGCTACTTGGAGGACGAGGACGCGGTGAGGAACGTGCTCGTCTACCACCAGCCTCAAATCGGCGGCCTGGTCCACGCCCAGATGGCCCAACATCGCCGCGAGAAGGCCACCGGCTACGAAGTGAAGATTCTTTCGGGGCACCGGCCCCTGAAGGACACGACCCTGCCGGTGAAGCCCAGCGAGTCCGTTCGCGACTTTCGCGTGCCAGTCGAGAAGAAGATCCGCATCCGGCAGATGGTGTTCGGCGGCTTCGGGAAGTGCCTCTACGGGCTTCAGAAGTTCGACTCGGATTCAGAGCGACGGCTGGCGATGTTGCTGGAGTCCGATAGGACGGTGGAGAAGTGGGTCAAGCCGGGCAAGGGCAACTTCCAGATCGCGCTCAAAGGCGGAAAGCTCTACGAGCCGGACTTCGTGGTCGAAGCAGTGCATGGGCGCTACTTGTGCGAGGTGAAGCGCAGCGACTTCGTGAAGGAGGACGACGTACTCGCCAAGGCGGACGCAGCCTCCGTCTGGTGCCAACACGCGACGGAGTACACGGTCACGGACGACAAGCCGTGGCGTTACTTGTTGATCCCCGCCGACTCGGTCCAATCGAACCTCTCACTCGACTGGTTGGCGAAGATGTACGAGCACACGGCGACTGTGCCCACGACCGTTGTAGCCGCTCAAGAAGAGTCGAACGTGTTGCCGTTCCGCCGGGTAGAGACCTCGGAGGTCAGACCGTTCGAGAACGCCATCCCGCTGTACGACCTGAAGGTAGCCGCTGGCCGTTTCGGTGAGGAGCAGCTCGTCGATGCGGTCCCGCAGCAGGGTGAGGTCCAGAACCCGGACGACTACAAGTGGGTGAGCCACGGCGGCAGGTCCAAGCCCTCGCGTGGTCTCTTCGTCGCGCAGGTGGTGGGCGAGTCGATGAACAAGCGCATCCCCAACGGGGCGTGGTGTGTGTGGCGGCTCAACCCCGGATGCGATGGAGACGGCACGGAGATCGTGCTGGCCCAGCACAAGGACATCCTCGATTCGGAGTCGGGCGGGCAGTTCACGGTGAAGTTCTTCAAGATCGATCAGGTCAGCAGTGACGACGGCGGCCCGTCGCGCATCACCCTGAGTCCGAACTCGCACGACGACTCCTTCAAGCCCATCGTGTTGGAGGGTGTAGACGACAGCGAGCTGCGGATCATCGCGGAGTTGGTGGAGGTGCTGCGGTGATGAGTCCAACTACGTCGTCCAGCACCCTGCCGAGAAGCCTCCCTTAGTCGTCGAGGCTGGCACAGGCGGCTTCCATCAACTCCTCCTGTTCCTTCCACTCAGGGCTGCCCACCACCGTCCAAGGCGGGATGCCATTCGGCCAACTTGGCGGCGGGTACGGCACGTTCATGGCGTCGTTCGAGGACGTTACGCCGGTGGCCGCGTCCGTGGCGCTCGTCTTCGGGTTGGCCACGGTCGGCCGGATGTCCGGCAACTTGGCAGTTGTGGTCGCCACGACCCCGTCCGCAGCCCCATCGGCCTCGACAGCTAGATCTGGGGTCGAGCCAGCAGTGTCTCGAACCGCCGGGACAGAATCGACAGAATCGACAGAATCGAGAGTTGGGCTCGACAAGGTCGGCGTTCTGTCGATTCTGTCGATATTGGCGGCAACGAACGACGGATTGACCTCGTAGACTTCGCTGCGCCTTCCCGGCCCTCGTTTCTGGGTCTTGACCTTCCGAACGAAGCCTCGCTCGACGAGGGCCGCGAGAGCGGCCTCAAGTCCGGCGACCTTGCGGAACCTACCCTCGTTGGCCTTGTGAGCCTCCCTCTTGGTGAACTTGGCGGGCCTCGTGCTGCGGAGCCAGCGGAGAAGGTGCTTTGCATCCGCCGTCCTCTCGTCGGCAGCCATCAGATCGAACGCTGCGAGTGCGTGCCCCACGAGATGGTCTTCCGCGATCCGAATGGCCGCACGAACGGGACCAACGCCGACAACCGGCGGCATCGGCTTGGCCCCGGCGTACTCTGCGAGGTGGAGCAGACCCGCGAGGCGCGGCACTGCACCCCACAGCTTGCTTGCCCAGTCTTGGACGCTATCAAGTTTATTACCGGGTAGCAGGCGCGGCTCCAGTC
>CAYYHT010000418.1:1796-7053 GCA_964471355.1 uncultured Enterobacteriaceae bacterium | reverse complement strand
CCTCGAAGTGGGACAGCTGGCCATCGCCGTCCTCGTCGCATTCATCGCCGTCTAGGCAGTCGTCGTCGATACCGTTGCGTGGGATCTCACCGGTGGGATTGCCCGGAAAGGCGCCTGGCTGTGAGTCGTTGCAGTCGTCGTTGCTGAGGACGTAGCCGTCGGGCGGATTGCAGGCCCCGGTGCTGGTCGATGGCGTGCCGCTGCCGTCGTCATCGGCGTCGAGGTACCAAGTGGCGGCGTCGGCGGGGAGCGGATCATCGACGAAGCCATCGCAGTTGGTGTCGAATCCGTCGCACTTCTCGGGGTTGCCGGGAAACACCGTCCGCTCGGTGTCGAGGCAGTCGGTGCTGTCGGTGCTGAAGCCCAGTCCGGGGTCCGAGCAGTAGCTTTCGCCAATCGCCGGGTTGCCAAATCCGTCGCCGTCCGCATCGACGAACCAAGCCGAGCCATCTACTGGCTTGTCGTCGATGGTGCCCGAACAGTCGTTGTCGATTCCGTCGCAGAACTCCTGTGCACTGATATTGATGGTTGCGTCGCCATCGTCGCAGTCGGTGCCGCCGGCGGCCAGGCTGTCGTAGCCATCGAGGTCCATGTCGGCGGGATTGAAGCCCGTGAACGCGCCGATGTCGGTGAGCGAGGAGTCCGCATCCGCAGCAAAGGAAGGGTCGCCCGCGTCGTACATCGGCGAACCGAGCGCCGGTCGAAGGTCTGCGGCGCAATCGGTGGGCACGACAGAGCCATGGATGAGTCGTGGGTCGACGTCCAGGTTTGAGGGCGGCAACACCGGCGGGATGCCCACGTCGTTGCTGAAGAAGTTGTTGTACTCGATGATCGGAGTACCGGCGTGTTTGACGGCATCTCCGACTGACCCGTCGGTGTCGGTATTCCAGGCCACCAGTGTGTTTGTGAGCGTCAGAATGCCGTTTGCTTGAAGCGCAAAGCCGTCGTTGGCTCGGTTGCCGACGAAGTGGTTGTGATCGATGGTGATGGGGCCAGCGCTTGTGATCTCTGCTCCTCCGCCAGTCACTGATGCGGTGTTGAGGCTGAAGACGTTGTGGTCCAACGTGACCCCGCCGGGGCTTTCCCAAAGCACTCCTCCGCCGGCCACTGCGTTGTTGCCGCAGAAGACGTTGCGCTGCAGGATCGACGGAGTGAAATCGTTGATGACGATCACGCCGCCTCCGTCTGTGGCCCCTCCATTCTCGAAGCGATTTCCAGAAAGCTGCAGTGCTGGAGCCCCGGTCAGCCCGTCGAGATAGATGCTTCCACCGGCCATACCAGCGGCATTTCCGTCGAACCTCGAGTTGGTGACCGAGATGGACGACCCGCCCGTCAGGTGCAGCCCTCCTCCATCTCCGTTCGGACCGAGCGCCGTGTTGTTCCAGAAGATGCTGTTGTCCACGGCCATCGTGCCCGTGGCGGTGCCATCCCGCCAGCGCACGGCCCCACCGTCGTCGACGACCGCGCTGTTGTCCAGAAATTGGGAGTCCTGCAGAATCCAGTCGCCCTCGGCCAGGTGCAGCACGCCACCGTCGTCTCCGCCGGTATTGAGAGTGAACACGCCGCCGTTGATCACCCCGACCGTTCGTTCCGAGTAGATGACTCCGCCGTCGTCGGTCGAAGCATTGCGGTCAAAGTTGCCGCCCGAGATGTTCAATGTGGTGTCGATCGCGACAATGGCTCCGCCGACGAACGCGCGGTTGCTCCTGAAGTTCGTCTCGACCATGGCCAGCGACAGATTCGTTCCAATGGCACCGCCGAGATCGCCTGCGGTGTTGTTGTCGAAGTCCGAGTCGACGATGACTACAGGGGTGACGTGGGCCAGGATGGATCCCCCGTCGTCGTGCGCGGTTCCTCCGTCAAAGGTCGAGTTGGTGATGTCGAGCACAGCACCCGAGGTCGCCAAGATGTGCCCGCCATTCTCGGCAGAGCAGCTGCCAAAGTCCGTTCCGCTGATCGTCAATTGGGCGTCGGCCGTGACGCTGATGGCGCCGCCACCGTTGGTTGGGTTGTTGATGTCGGTCTGCTGGCAATCGGTGAAGCTCGAATTGTCGATGGTGGCGACCACATCGCCGTTGAGGTGAATGCAGCCTCCGAACTGTTCTGTGCGGCATCCGGTGAAGGTCGAGTTGTCGATGGCGAGGGTGCCGGCGCCCTGAAGGATCGATCCGCCGCTGTAGCCCGACTCGCCGCCGGTGAAGGACGTGCCCGAGATGGTCATCGTGCTGATGTTCTCGCCGTAGATATGGGCGGGACTCCCGTCGGTGACGGCCGCCTCGAATACGCAGTCCACCACCGTCAGCGTGATGGACGAGGTGGGGCTGCGAGCGCGGATGTGCACGCCCTCTTGGCCAAGCAGGGTCGCCGGCGGGAAGCGCGTTCGCGTGAAGGTCACATTGGCGCCGTCGTGCAGATAGGCGGCACGGGCAGTGTCAGACGCCAGCGATAGATCCTCGACAACGACGGTGCCGCCGGTGATGTCCAGGCCCTCGCCAAAGGTCCCGGACAGGATGGTCAGTGAGCTTCCGGCGCCGCGAATGGTGACGTTCAGGTTGTTGAGGGTCACATTCTCGACGTACGTGCCCGCATCGACCTCGATGATGTCGTCGTCGTTCGCCGCGCTGACAGCAGCCTGCACGGTGACGTAGGCGCCGGGGACGTTGAGTGTGGCTGCCTGGGAGGGCAGCAGGCATAGCAGGTGCAGCAGGCTCACCGGTGCAGTGTAGCTTCGGTGACCGCGGATTCCGGTCTATTTGCTGCTGTTCAGCACCATGATGAAGCTGCCCGGGGACCGTTCATGCAGCAGGGTCTTGGCGGGTCCGGCCACGTCCAGCAGCTTGAACCAGGGTTCTTCTTCTAGCCCGTCAATGCCGCCCACCAGTTCCGGCACGTAGATGTCGAGCTCGACGTATTTGTCGCCGGCCCGCTCGCGCAGGGTGGTGCCGTAGCTGTACTCCGCCGCGAACTCGCTCGGATGTACGTCGTTGTGCACAGCTCCGCCGTATAGGACGACGCGGGCGTTCTCCATATCTAGGGCCTGCAGGGCCAGGGTCTGTTGTTTGGCGGTCAGCACCTTGAGCAGGTCGCCCATGACCAGCTCGCCTTGGTCATCGAGGATGCCCGCGTAGTCGTCGCAGCTCAGGGTCAGTGCGTGGGGCTGTACACCGAGTTCTTTGGCGGTCTTGGCCAAGCGAGCGATGTCGTCAGCGACCACCTCGGGGCGATCGAGCTTGACCTCGAGCTCGACCTCGACGGCGGCCTCGGCCTTGCCGCAGGAGCCGTCGACGACCCAGGTCTCGATGACCAGATCGGTGGTCTTGGGGGCCAGGACGGGCAGGATGTCGACGATGAAGTGGTCGATGGTGGTGCGTACCTTGGGGCCATCGCCGGTTGCGTGGAACTCGCCGATGCCGAGTACTTTGGGCTCGCTCTTCAGCACCTCCAAGATCGCCTCTTGTGGGGTGGCAAAGGCGATGTGCTTGGGGATGGGTGTGCGGAGCTTTGGAGCTTCGGAGGAGCCACAGGCCAGCAGTGCGAGCAGAGCGATCATGCCCCTGTGCCTAACCGGCCATCATTCGGGGAATGAGATGAACTCGGCCGGCACGGCTGCGGCCAGCCACACGGCGTTGGCGGTGACCCAGAAGTCGTGTCCGGCAGCGACCATGCCCGCGGCGTCGATTTTGAGCAGCACTGGCTTGCCGCGGCGCCCACCGACACTCTGAGCGGTGGCGTGGTCCGCAGACAGGTGCACGTGGTGCCGATTCATGGGCTTGAGGCCGTCGGCTCGAATCGCATCCAGGAAGCGGTCGACGGTGCCGTGAAGCAGGACGGCAGGAGGGCTTGCGGTCTGGTAGCCGAGGTCGACCGGGACCGAGTGGCCCTGGTTTGCGCGAATGCGGGTGCCGTCTTCGCTCAGGGCGAAGCGCTGCTTGTCGCTGGTGCGCACGATCTCATCGAGCTGGTCTCGGTCCATGCTCTTGTTGGCTTGGGCAAAGCCGGTCAGCACGTCGGCGACCGGCACCCAGCCGGCGTCGTCCAGGGTGAGCCCGATCATCTCGGGGCGGTGACGAAGGACCAGGGAGAGGAACTTGCTCAGGTGTTTTTGTTGTTTAGGAGTCATATGGACTCTTAATGGGATCTGGCTGTGGTGCAACGATTCTGAAACGACATCGGGCGACCATGACATCTCCACACAACTCGGATGTGCCCTGGATGCGGGTCGATCCGCGGGTAGCGTGGGTTGTCACTGGGGTCGCGTCGGTTGCTGATTGGTGAGCTGAGGGGTATTGGGACGCCGCTGTTGCGGGGTTTTTTGTATGCGCATCGTTCTGTTTTTGGCTCTTGCTGGTTGCTCCGAGTACGCGGTCTATGACCACGCTGACGACGTAGAGCCGCCACTGGACACCGCTGAAGAGGTTGACGAGGTCGATGAGACCCCCGTCGCCGACGCGCCTGTGTACGCCAACACCTCGACCGAGCTGTGGGAGGTCAATCCCGAGACCGGCCTCAAGTTCCACCGCGGCACTTTCCACACCGCCGGCGGCGCCCCCGTCGAGGGCATGGTCGACATCGCCATCGACCTGAACGGCCGCATGTTCGGCGGCACCTACGACGCGCTCTACCGCATCGACCCGACCAATGGCCAAGTGGTCAAGGTCTGCGACACCGACCTGCGCCCCTACGCACTCGCCTTCACCTCCGACGGCGTTCTGTTCGCCGGTGCCGGCACCGAAGTCGTCTCGATCGACCTGTACAGCTGCCTGTCCACCCCGCTCGCCAACAGCGGCGGCTACGAGACCTCGGGTGACCTGGTCGGTCTGCCCGACGGCTACCTGTACTGGACCGTTGAGGGCGCCAGCAGCGACGAGCTGGTTCGGGTCGACCCCAACAGTGGCGCGGCCACCTGGATTGGCACCATCACCGCCGAAGACCTCTTTGGCCTCGGCTACGACGATGGCCAGCTCTACGGCTTCTCAAAGAGCGGCGAAATCGTGCGCATCTCGCCCGTCGGCGCCACCTCGTCGGTGACCTTCAGCGACCCCGCCATCAGCTGGTGGGGAGCCACGACCAACCCGGTCGTCTGGCAAGACTAGAACGGCAAGGAGGGGCGAGCTTCGTCTCGCCCAGCCCTGCAATATGGCGAGACTAAGCGGCAAGGAGGGGCGAGCTTCGTCTCGCCCAGCCCTGCATATGGCGAGACTGAGCGGCAAGGAGGGGCGAGCTTCGTCTCGCCCAGCCCTGCAATATGGCGAGACTA
>CAYYHT010000418.1:0-1696 GCA_964471355.1 uncultured Enterobacteriaceae bacterium | reverse complement strand
ATATGGCGAGACTAAGCGGCAAGGAGGGGCGAGCTTCGTCTCGCCCAGCCCTGCAATATGGCGAGACTAAGCGGCAAGGAGGGGCGAGCTTCGTCTCGCCCAGCCCTGCAATATGGCGAGACTAAGCGGCAAGGAGGGGCGAGCTTCGTCTCGCCCAGCCGCTAGTAGTCCAGCTTCATCGGGTCTTCGGCAACCACTTCGGTGTCGACGCCGTTGAGCAGGAACGTGGTGATCTGCTCCGAGACATCGTCGATGGCTTGGCGAACCAAGTCGCGCTCGCTCGTCGGCTCCTGAGTCGCATTCGCGAGGTTCAGCGTGTCCTGGCTGACCGCGATGAACCCCACCTGAGGATCGAGCACCAACGACACCGGGCTGTCATCGGGGTCCCGGAAGTCCCCCGCAAAGTGGGTCTCGCTGGTCACGGCCCGCCCCAGCTGGCGGTTGCTCAACACCCCGCTGCGCTCGTGCACGAGGCGCACTGAGCCGGTGATGTGGGCTGTGTGGGTGCGCCAGACCTTCTCGTACTTGAGCTGAACGGTCTCGTCGCACTCGTCTTCGTAGGGCTGGCTGTTCGCGTCGGTCTTCTGGCAGACAAAGCGGCGAATGCCATCGACCAAGGCCGTGTCCCGTCGGGTGTCGGAGTCAGTGAAGACCTCGAGCAGCTCGCCAGTGACCGAAAAGTCCACCTGGGCGGGGTTTGCGATGCGCTGGTTGTCCAGAAAGACGATGAACTGGCTCTTGCGCTCGGCCGCCTTCTCGAGCACGTTTGCCCGGATGAGCCCGGGAACATCGAGCCCCAGCACGTCGTTGCGGAACCGCTTGCGCAGGTCCTGGACCACGATGCCCGTCTCGGCACAGGCCCAAGCCTCGGTGACTTCGCCTGCCAGACCGGGTTCGGTGCTGATCTTGCTCGCAACCTCCAAGTCCCGCCACGCCTGCCGGCAATTCCCCTGCACATAGTGGTAGCGACCCAGGCCCATAAGCAGCTTGCTGGCGCGCTGAACGCTGCCCTCGTACGGCTTGCCAAGCGCCTCGACCGCCGCCAAATACTCCTCGGCGGCCTTGCGGTACTTGCCGTTGGCCTCGTTGTCGCTGGCACTACCAAACCAGGCTTTGGTCTGGGCCAACCGGAGCCCCGGATAGTGCGGCTTGTGCTTCTCGACCTTGGCGAAGTAGTCGAAAGCCTTGCCCCACTGGCCGTTCTCCAGCGCCTCTTGGCCGTTGGAAAAGTCGAGTGCGACCGCGGCGTCGCGCATTCCGTCCGCCTTGGCGCGCAGGTTGGGAATCTCCCAGTCCAGTACATCGAAGTTGTCGAGCTTGTCTGTGAAGCGAGCGAGCTCGTCATAGATCGCTCCGGCCTCGCGGTACTGCTGGTTCCGCTCCTTGCTCAGCGCCAAGTTGTAGCGATTTTGGTATCCGGCCTGGGCCACCTCACCCAAGTGAATGAGCGCGTCATTGTGACCAGGCTTCTTGGCCAGCACAGAGAGGTAGGCGGAGGCGGCCATGTAGTCGCGGCCGGCCAGTTGATGCCGCTCTGCTGTCTTGTAGTACTTGGCTGCCTGACAGCCCACACCAAGCAGCAGGGCCAGTCCAGCGGTGGCAGCAAGGCGAGCTAGGTTCAAAGTCGGACCTCCGATGCTGGGCAGGATACAGTGCGCGCGTTCGACCCCCAGAGTCAGGGGGGGATTCCCTGGAG
>CAYYHT010000417.1:0-7076 GCA_964471355.1 uncultured Enterobacteriaceae bacterium | reverse complement strand
ATCGACGCCGAGTCTGGCTGGCACGTCCAGCATGCACACCGGCTCGCCATGCACGATGACAAGGCGGTCCATGTACGCCGGCCCCCCCAACAGCGGCTGGGTCGCCGGCTGGTGAAAGACCATTTCGACGGCCTTCAGCGGCACCGCGAAGCGATGCGGGCCCGCATGCACCACCAACGCCGTCAGGTTCCTCTCTCTCAGCAGCTCCCGGCGTTCACGAAGCACACGCTCGACGATCTCCTGCAGCTGATCCGCTTTGATCGGTTTGATCAAAAACGCATCGGCCCCCAGTCCCATCGCAGCCTGGGCCCGGGGCTCCTCAGACGTGATGATGATGACGGGAACTTCGGCCAAGGCCGGGTCCGCACGCATGATTGCGAGAACCTCGTCGCCGTCCATGCGCGGCATGCTGATGTCCAGCAGCACCAGCAGCGGGGTCGCTTCCCGCATGCGCTCGAGCGCTTCTACACCGTCGCCAGCCGTGACCAGCGAGTAGTGCCGAGACAGCACTGCTCGCTCAAACGCCAACACAGCGTCACTATCGTCGACCAGCAGGAGATGGTTGTCAGAAGACATGCCATCAATATGCCAACGCACCCGATTCAGATACAGCCGGGCATTGCCTGCCAGTGAGGGGCTTTACCCGTCACCACCCCCGCATCGGTCTGGGCAGCGCATCGAGGTCAGATCAGGCGGGCCTTTCGCGCAAAATCCACGAGCGACTCGGTGACGTTCGGCCTCCCAACTGGCCACCACGCCAGCCTGCAGCCGATGCAGCTCGTCCTCGACACGCACCGCATAGATGGCTGCCCCAAGTCGCGCCGCAACCGTCGCCAAGGTGCCATCTCGGCCGTCATGATGCAGGACCACTGGCCGACTTCGCGGCGAGGCGAATCCGGGCTGCCCCTTGGTCAGCACAACGACCGCGTAGTCGGGGGCCTGCTGATCCCACGTCTCACGCAGTGAAAAGTGCACCATGCTCGTGCAGCACGCGCGATCGGCAGACGGACAAATCCACCGCGACGGCAAGGCGCCCCCCGATGACCTGCCAGTACATCAAGGGGCGCCCGCTTCTGCCGAAAACGATCCATATGGGTCAGGCACCTCTCTCGATGTCGTAGTCAATGACGATCTGCGTGTAGGGAGGAGGCATGTAGTCCACGAACTCGATGGAGTTTCGGGTCGCGTCGTACAGGTAGTCCACGTCCTTTTCCCAGTCGAGGTAGGTGCCGTCGGCCTCCTTGCTGAACACCGAGATGGTCTCCACAACAGGGGGAGCCGAGAGGTAGAACTCCTTCTTCATGCCGGCCGAGTACATGGCCAGCTCCTCGAGCATGTCTTCCCAGCGGTTGTCGCAGATGCTCCACTGGATGCCACCGACAGTGGCAGACAAGTCGTTGTAGCCATTTCCGGGATCCGCCGTGGGGCAGCCTTCAGGGGGACCGACGACCACCGAGTACTGGGCCATGCCGGGCTCGAACTTCACGTCGTCAATGAAGTCGAGGAACACGTCCTCGTCGACCCCATCCATGTCGCTGCTGTCGCGCTCGTCGCTGATGACGATGATGGAGAGCAGTGCGTCGTCCCGCAGAAAGCCCGCGTTCCAGTCGTCCTTGTGCGTGGTCAGCGCGTGGTAGGCACCCGCCCGGCCCATCTCGTCCCCCGAGCCGTCGGTGCCCATGCGGGCCATCATGTCGAAGAAGGGAATGGGATCGGGCAAGCTGCGATCAATCCACTTCCAACCCTCGACTTCGCGCAGACGGCCCTGTCCTTCGCTGCTGTCGTACATGTCCGTCGAGGTGACGCCGATGTGGTAGTCGAGGTCGGACAAGCCGATGAAGTAGTTCATGAACTCGGGAAAGGCCTCGGTCAGGTTGTCTTGGTCGTCCTGCATCGAGCAGCTGTTGTCGATGACCCACAGCACATCGACCTCATCGACGGGCTCGCGCTGGGTCGAGACGTCCTGGCGGTGGTCCGACCCGATCGGGCTTCCCTGCGGCAGCTCGGCGAGCTGGTTGTCCGGCACGAATTCGTAGTCTGCCTGGCAGCCGACCATCGCGAACAGCGCCGCGGCAAGTGTGGTCATGCGGATCATTGCCATTCTCCTTCGGTCTCAGACGAGACCTCATCAGTGGGTTCTGCGGGGGTGCCTTCCGGCGTGTGGGCCGCCTCTCCAAGAGCGAGGCGATTGAAGTAGATGTCGGCGGTCTCGTTGCGGCCATCGACCCAGGCGGTCAGCAGCTCTCCGGCCTCGACCACGATGCTCGGATCGAGCGCAAAGGTGCTGCCGCCACGGTTCGAGTTGATGCGCAGGTCGACTTCGCGCCACGTCATGCCGCCGTCGTCGGACAGGTCATAGAACAGGTCGTTGTTCGTACCAGAACCGTCCATGCGGGTGTCTTCCCAGACCACGACTAGCGCGCCATCGGAGCTCTGAATCTGCGGGTACAGGCCGTGTGCGAGCGAGTGTCCGCCGTTCAGCTGCACAGGAGCCATGCCCAGAACGCCGCCAGTCAGGCTGCGGTACAGCACCTTCATCGACCCGTATCTGTCGTCGTGCCACACCACATGCGCGGTGCTGCCGACCACGGTCACAGTGGGGCTCATGGCGTCATTGCCGGGCACGCCCTGGTCGATGTTGATCGCCTCGGGCAGCCACTGGCCGCCGCTCCACTGGTTGGCGAACACACCCCAGCCGGTGCCCTTTCGGGAATCGTGCCAGACCACTGTCAGCTCGGTCCCGTCGAAGTCCATGGCGATGTTGTGCGCATCGGAGAGCCCGGGTTCGACCCCAGTGTCGATGCGCTGCGCACCGGTCCAGCTCTGCCCGGCGTCTGCGGTGAAGGCGGTGTGGATGTCGCTGCCGCCCGCGCCAGTGTCCTCCCAGGCCACCACCGCATTGCCGAGCGTGTCCGAAGCAATGGTCGGGTTGCCGGACCACGCCGCGCCCCGGGCCGAACCAGTCAGGTTCTCGGGCTGGGTGAAGCTAGTCCCTCGGTCCGCCGATGACAGCGCAAACACGTCATAGGCGCCGTAGCGGTTGTTCATCCAGGTGATGTGCACGAAGCTGCCACCTGCAGAAATGCGGGGCTGCAGAGTCAGGAAACGGCCGCTGGTGTCGCGCTCCAGAAGCATGGGCTCCGAGAAGGTCGTGCCGCCGTCGAGGCTGCTGGCCACGTAGCCGTTGGGGTGCTGCAGCTCGCCGTCCCGAGTGTCGGTCCACACGATGTGCACGTCGCTGCCCGAGCAAGCAATGTCGGGTTCGCGGGCGTCCCAGCCGCCGCTGATCAGCACCGCATCGGTCATCCAGGTGGTTCCGCCATCGTGGGAACGGTTGAACCACACACTGTCGGGGCCATCGCGGTCATCGGTCCACGCCGCGTAGATGCCGCCCACACCGTCGGTGCAGATCCGAGCGCCCGCGCTGTCCGGGTCAAAGTAGATGTTCGCCGTGTCGATGCGCGTATCGCTCGCGTCGAAGCGGCCCATGCCATCGCCACAGCCGACGAGCAGCAGCAAGACTACAGAGTATCTGACAGAAGGTCGCATTGGAGCCACTCCTCGAGGCGAAGGGATTCGTCGGCGGTGAGGCCGCCGCCGGGGGGCATGGTGGGCTCATCGCCCAGGGTTCGGGCGTGCACGATGTAGCCCCAGGTCTGCACGTCATCGAAGGTGTTCAGGTCAATGCCCGCGGGAGCCCCCTTGCGGTCCTCTCCCTTCACTTCCGAGTGGTGGCAGCCCGTGCAGTTCTTGCTCATGAAGGGCTGCGCGAAGTTGTCATAGGAAAGCGCCGGAGTGCGAGCATCACAGTCGATGCGGCGGCTGTTGGTGGACGAGTTGTCCACCGAGTCCAGGCCTCCGCAGGCTGTGGTGAGCAGGAGCACCATTGCGGCGAGACGAAGCTCGCCGCTCCGTGCTCCGCTCCAGGAGCGGCGAGCTTCGTCTCGCTGTTCTCCCGAGCTACACGATGATGGTTGCAGGCCGAACATCAGACGTTTCCGCCGTGCAGAGCCGACAGGGGCTGAACGCCAGGCATGTACTGATTCAGGTCAACCCCGCCCATCTCGAGGATGGCGGCGCCGAGGTTCTCGCTGCCGACGATGTCGCCGCTCATGGACGGGCGTCCAGTCGCGAAGTCGACGGGCATGCTGAACAGGCTGTCGTCCGTCTCGCCGATGGCCCGGTTGCCGTTGACCCCGGCACCGAACGCCAGGCCGCTGGCATAGGCCCAGTGGTCGCGTCCCTGCCCGCCGTTGAAGCGCGGCGTGCGGCCGAACTCCGACAGGCAGATCACCGTGACCTCGTCGGCCAAGTAGCCGGTGGTCGAGCCCGGAGTGCGGCTCATGTGCGCCATCACGGCGTCCAGCGTGCCGAAGAACTCGTCGAGTTGCGGCCCGACGCCTTGGTTGCCGTCGTGGGTGTCCCAGCTGCCTGGAATGCGAATCATCGCGCAGCGGGTCAGGCCCAAACGCATGACCTCGAGCGCCATCAGCGCCTGGTCCAGGGTCGTGGACTGGGTGCGCCCGCGAAGCCCGGCTTCGAACTGTCGTCCCTCAAGCTCCGTCGTCTTCTCCAGGCTCGACAGGAAGGCGTCCGCACGCACCCGGCCCAGGCCGGTGTATTGGTCGGCAAAACGCTTGCCTTCGCGCCACACATGGGCGTCGATCATGGTGTCGACGGCCGATACGTGGACCGGCGCGTTCTGGTCGGCATAGCCCAACATCGAACCGTCAATCAGGTCCAGCAGGCTGCCGCCGCCGCCGCGAACAACGGCGGCTCCCAAGCGTCCGGGGAAGCTGGGTCCGCTGAAGACCAAGTGAGGCATCGGGTAGTCGATGGCGCCCGACGTTCCCAGAATGGTGGGCCAGTCGGGAGCACCGGGCATGCCCTGTCCAGTGAGCATCCACAGCTCGGCGGTGTCGTGGGCGACGGAGTGCCCGTTGATGCCGCGCAAGATGGCGGTCCGGTCAAACCAGTTCTGGAAGAACAGGTCCATCGCCAGGCGGTCATCGCCGCTGCTGTAGGTCAGGTTGCCCGCGGTCCCGAGGATCGTGTTCGGGTCCATGTCCGTGCCGCCCACGCCGTATTTTGGGTCCAGCGGGGTGGCATCCCATCCGCCGGGGGCGAAGAAGAAGAGGAACTTGCGGTCGGCCGCGGCAGCCATGGCATTTTGGCTGATGGCCCCCATGGAGCCAAGGGCGCCAAAGGCGGCACAGCTGGCAAGGGATTGAATGAGGCCGCGACGGGTGAAATTGGGGTTCAAGCCATCAAGCCCCTGGCCTCGGGGGGTAGGGAGCTTGCGACCGGACGGGTCCCCGCGGCCAGCTTGACGGGCCGGTGGCGTGATCTTGTATGAGGACATGAGCGGCTCCTAGTAGAAGAGGATGCGCGGGCTGCGCAGGGTGGCGGTGATGACTCCGGCCCAAGCCGTCGTCGGAGAGCTTGTGACGCTGTAGATCTGCTTCCACAGCGCAATGCTCTCTTCAATTTGGGGACTGTCGGCCTCGATGGGCAGACCCAGCACCGTCCGGTGCAGGTGCATGATTTGCTGCTCGAACAGCACCCGATGGGTCTCGGGATTGTGGTTCACCGAGACATGGACCAACAGCGTGGCGTCCTCGGTCCGGGCCGGGTTCAGGTCGTGGGCCGCGACGCGGAAGCCCGCAGCTTGTGACAACCGCTCGTGCACGAAGGCCGACGAGACCGACGGCTCGTAGCTGCGGTTGACGATGAAGCGTCCGTCAATGCCTCCGGCCAGCGTGGCCAGGCCCATGTCATTGGTGCGCAGCGCATCGACACCGTCGAAGGACAGCACGTAGCCAGTCTTGTCCTCGATGATGTTGGCGAGCTGGCGCGGGCTGACCGTCTTGACCACCGGAATTCGCTCACCGGTGTCGTCGACGAAGCTCTTGGCGCGGTAGGCATCGCTGCTGACCACGCTGCGGATGAGGTCTCGGTAGACCAACCCGCCGGTCTCGAAGGCCGCACGGTGACGCTGCAGGTCAGACCAGTCGGCATCGTTGCTGTGGTACTGCATCAGGCCTTCGACCGCGGTCTCGACGGCGCAGTCAGAGAAGCGCACATCGGCCGCCAGCTCACTGCCGAGCTCTCTCACGCCGGTGGTCGGGTTGCCGAAGTAGCCGGGTGCCCGACCCGCATACGATTCCCACAGCAGCTCATCTTGCGGCCGGTAGGTGCGCATGGCCGACAGGCTGTCCACATCGCGCTCCCACCAGAAGCCAAAGAAGTGGGCGCCCAGCGGGTCCAGGGTGCTGTGGCAGCTCTGGCAGGTGTCGGACTGGTTGATGACGTCCTGCGGGTCGGCGTCGGCCAGGTCCTGGGTGTCGTTGCGGGTGAACTCCAGCGGCCGAGTCAGGTAGTCATCGCACAGGAACATGCGGCTGACTTGGTTGGCCCGGTGCCGGTTGGCGTTGACGCCAGACGACGGGTAGCGCTGCCACAGCGTGGTGCTCGAGAGCACGCCGGCCATCGGCCGCCCGTCTCGGTAGGTGGCCTGGGTCCAGCCCGAGCCCGACTCGCGCTGCAGGTCCCACATGGCCGCCACATTGCTGTCCGCAAAGGTGTACTCGGCGAGCACAATCTCGGTGAACGGCAGGTCTTGGTCGATCACATGGCCGATGAGCTTCAGTGGCTCGGTGCCGATGCTGTCCGCCACGCCCAAATCGTCGGGGTCGAGCCCGGCCATTGCTGGGTCGAAGTAGGTGTCGCCGGTGCGAGTGCGCAGCACCCGGTTGTACATGTCCTCCATCTCGATGCGGAAGCGGGGGTCGAGCATGTACTCGTCCACAAAATCCCCATACAGCCCCGGGTTGGCGTCCACCGCGGCCAGGTCGGCCTCGGACGGATGCACACCGCGAAGGTCAACAGAGACACGAATCAGCTGTTGGCGTGGGGTCAGCAGTTCGGTGACCGCTTCCTCGGTGGAGAGGTCGGGACCACCGCAACCGGTGAACGCGGCAAGTACGAGGCACACGAGTGGCGTCGAGCGCATGGGAGCTCCTTTGCAAAGCGGCTGTGGAGAGACCGCTACGGGTGTTCGGCGAAACCACCACAAC
>CAYYHT010000416.1:0-7088 GCA_964471355.1 uncultured Enterobacteriaceae bacterium | reverse complement strand
TCCAGAAACGAGATCGACGCGATTGCAGCCGGCGTCATCGAGTCCGATGCCGAGCCAGTTCAGCTGGCCAAAGCATACTCCTGTGACTTCACGGCCCATCGTAATCTTGCCGACGATGGTCTTGTTGTGCAGCTCGAGAACGTTCACCTCGAGGTCGGCAACCACGACTGCCGCGAGAATCCCATCATTCGACGCAGACACGTGCGTGGCCGGTCCGCCCAACTCGATGGTCTGAGCCAGCGCCCAACGCTTCTCGGGAGGCGGCGGTTTGTAGTCCTTGGGGTCAACGTCAGGCGGCGGCGGCGGGGCCGGGACTTCCTGCTGATTGACGAGATGCAGCTGGGTGCCTGTCGTAAACAGAAAGAAGCCGAGGTTGCTCCAGGCCGCACCGTTGATCTTCGCGTGGACTTCTACGAGCCCGACCTCTTCGCCCGATTCGACGTCTCGGACTTCGATGACCCCGTTGTCGAACGCGATGGCTAGGACGTTTGGAGGGCCAAATGCCGCGTTCGTGGCGCCCTCATACTCCATGACGCTGAAGTCGCCCTTGGGGCTGATGAGAGCAACCCCCTTGGGTCCGACGCCGCAGACCATGTCGTTGGGTCCGGGAATGAGCGTGTTGATGGGCAGGTCGAGGTCCGACTCGCGCATCTTTGAACCGTCGAGCTTTCGCCACCAGATCAGGTGCCCATCGGTATCGCAGCTGACGACTTCTTGGGAGGACGCGGCGACGCCTACGAGAATGCCGTCGACAAACTGCTTCCAAATCGGAGCGTCATTGGCGCCGGAGTAGCAGACGAGCTCAGGACCGTCGGCGCAGACATGGACCGCACCGGAACGATCGTAGGTGTATGGCGCGACGAGACTCACTCGACCTCCGTATCGTCATCGCCAAAAAGGTACTCGTCGTTGTAAAAGCCCGGTTCGGCGGGGGGTTTTTCACCACCGGCAGTCGCGAACTCAGTGCCCTGCTGTTCGTCCATCAGGTACAGGTCCCAGACGCCACTGATGCTGGCATCGTCCACCTTGATGTCCCCTTCATCGGGAGACGGGCGTGGCAGCCGGTCGGCCAATGCCTCGACAACTTGCAGGGCGCCTGCAACGGAGCTCAATGCAGTAAGCGGCAACGAAATTTCGTCGAAAATGGGCATCAGAGCTTGGCTGACTTCGGCAGATGCCCGCTCGGTGAGGTCGCCTCGACTGGCCCCGGCAACGTCATCGGCCCAGGCCACGGGAATACGAGCCCGATACCAATCTCGAACGGCAAGCGCATTGGGCTGCAGTTCGCCTGACAGCGCAGCGCGGGCTTCGGCTGCAAGGTGCGCCTCGCGGAAGCGTTGAAGGTCAGCCAGGGACTTCACGATGAGCCGCAGAGCTTGCCCCACGCCGCGGACCGGGTCGCTGGTCAGCCAAAGACGCCGCGCGCCCTCTGCCGCAACCAGGGCAAACGCTGGTTCCGCACTGCGTATTCCGTGTTCGGCAATCTGAAACAGAGCACCCGCAACCCCGTGCTGGTGGTTGAGCTGGCCCATGATGCGCGCGCCATCGACGAGACAGTCAATGGCTCCGAGCTGACCGGCGCGACTCTGAAGTTCTCCGAGTCCCAGCAGGCTGTAGCCTTCGACTTCAAGATCCCTGGTGTCTCGTACCAGCAACAGGGTGTCTTCAAAGCATCGTTGGGCCTCGTCAGCGTGTCCCATCTGCATGAATAGAGAGCCCATCGCACGGAGGACTCGGCCCTGCAGGCGCTTGTCGTTCGTCGTTTCTGTGATGACCAGCGCGAGGTTCAAGACCGCCTCTCCCGCCTCGAGGTCGCCGGTCAACCGGTGCAGCTCGGCCAAGGTGAGGAACATGCCCACCTGACCCATGGTGTTCTCAGTGCGATTGTGCAGTTCAAGCGCTTTCTCGTACGCCCCTTTGGCCTTGGCATATAGACCTGCCCGCACCGCAACCCGCCCCAGGGCGGCCCAGACGTTTGCGGAAGAAGGGAGATCACCAAGCTCTTCAAATGTGTCCCGGGCAGTGACAAGCACCGTGCTGGCCTCTTCAGAACGGCCGCTGCGGCCGAGCACCTGCCCCAACAGCACCAGCGCATGCGCTTGTCCTTCGCGAGCACTCGTGGACATCGAGTCGGTCATGTTCGCGTCGTCCAAGACCGCAAGATGCGTCACGAGATCGTGGTACGTCTGAATGGCGGTGCGCACGTACTCTTCAGCCTGGTCGGTGTCGCCACCGGACAGCTCAGTCGTTGCAAGGCCGCGCAGCGCGTGAGCTTCGCCAAGCCTCAATTCCATGCCGCGAAACTGCAGCAGTGCCGCATGGAAGTGTTCGCGGGCCTGAGTATTGTCGCCGCGCTCGAGCGCGCGTTCGCCGCCTTCGAGGTGCGCTCGTCCAGCTTTTAGCCGGTCGTCCATCAGTTCTCCCGAACAGATCCTGGTCTATCGCACGCGAGCGGCACACGGGTCAACACCGTTTGCACAAAAGAAAAAACCCGCCGGTCTTTCGACCGACGGGCTTTTAGTGACATCCGGACGCAAGGTTTGCGTCCCTATAGAGTTTCAAGCCTGGGGTGGAGTCCAGACGCGGCCAGCAAGCTGACTATGTCTTGGGTCTCTCATGGAGTTGACGGGGTCGTCAAGGCCGGTCGGTCGTTCCTTTATCGAGCAAGCTCGACAAAGACCGCTACCGTTCAACCGGTTCAGTAGTGACTCGTTGGTCTACGCCACACCCTTCTTGACCTTTGCCTGTTGCCAGGTGGGCCTTCAAGGGCGTCCCGAACCGGCCGTTCCAATACAATCGGGGGAGATCATATGGTCCAGCCTTCTACACCTTCGTCTCTCCTTCAGAGTGTGCCTCCACCGAGCTGGGTTCCGTGGGTCCAACATCTCTACTGGCCATCAGTCCCTCCTCTTATGGGATTCGCGTTGCCTTCCCGCTGACATCTCTCTGCTTGCGTCCACTCCCGCAGCACCCGAAGGTACCGCTTCGACAGCCTGCCACCACAGCCGACTGCACGTTCCGTCCTCGTGGTTTCTCACCACCTCGACGGTTTGCTCCGCAAGCGAGCCATGAGTTTGTTGCGCCTCATAGCCAGCCAAAGGTTCATTGCGTTTCCTCCCGTGTTCCTCCCCACCTGCAGCCGAAGCCGCCGATGTGGACTGAATCCAAGATTCCCCGCAACGCGTTTCACACCCCTCGAAGAATTCCGCTCGTCTGCAGCCGCACCGTGTCACCACGGCCGTTGCCTTCTTGTCGTTACCGCTCCCTCATCGCTCCGAAGAGCCAATCGGGATTCCCGTTCACTTTCCGGCTCGAAGCACCCCACCTCCGCGAAGAAGTTGTGTACATCATGCCAGTCTGCTCGTGGTCGATTCGCGCCTGCCTCGCCTCCCCCACTTCCCGTTTCCGGTGATGGCTTCAGCATGCTTTCACGAACGCAGCCGCCTACAAGGCTTTGCTCCGCCGACGAGTCCGTACTGTCCCCGAGTCGTTGCCAACTCGTGAGACAGCCTATCCTTCCATGGGCTTTGTTCCCCTCCAAGGTCCTCTACACTTCGCTTCCGTCCTCGTTTTACCGAGGATGGACCGACAAGCTTTCGCTTATTGGCCCCGGACAATCCATCGCACAGCGAGCTGGCGTCCGAGTCGCCTCCGAAAATCCCCTCTCTGGTTCACCTGAACTCCAAATCCCGCAAGCGGGTTCTGGCAGGTGCCTTCGAGGTATGTCCGAAGTGCACAGTCGACAGGGCGAACCCTGTTGACCTTCATGGGGTTTATGACGTCAAAGAACAGTTCCGAGGAACGTTTCCCTCGGTCAATCCGGTCACCCGGATGTCGTACAAGCCCTATGCGAGACCCGTGCCAACTTCGCTCCGACGGTCAAAGCCCACTTATCGCCGAATGGGGTGGAAATCGTTTTCCGACATGAAAATCCAGGGTCGCACAATAGCGTGATAGTGACGACAGGTCGCGGGCTATATTCAAGGTATATAGTGGATTATTTGGCTCATGGATCCCGTTTTCCATGCGGGCATTCTATTTCCCATATGCCGAATTCATGGGGCAAGAAAAAACCCGCCGGTCTTTCGACCGACGGGCTTTAAGTGACATCCGGACGCTGGGTAGCGTCCCTATAGAGTCTCAAGCACTAGGTGGAGCTCGAATACCGCCAGCAAGCTGGGGCATCCAGTCCTCTCATGGAGTTGATGGGGCCTTCAAGGCCGGTCGGTCGTCTCGACAGCGAGCAAGCTCGTCATCGTCCGGTTCCGTAAACTCACGCAGTAGGGACTCGATTGGTTCTTCGTCCCGTCCTTCTTGACCTTTGCCCGTCACCAGGCTGGTCTTCAAGGTTTTCCCGTGTGAGTTCTGCCAGTACAATCGGAAAGATCGCATTGGTCCAGCCTTCTACACCTTCATCTCTCCTTCAGAGTGTGACTCCTTCCTAAGCTGGCTCTGTGGGTCCAACGTTTCCGCTGGTCACCAGTGCCTCCTCTCATGGAATTCGCGTTGCCTCCCCGCCGACATTCTCCACTCGCGTCAACCCCACCAGACCCGAGAGCCTAGCTTCGGCAACCAGCCACCACGGCCAGTCACACGTTCCGTCCCCGTGGTTTCTCACCACCTCGACGGTTTCCTCCGCGAGCAAGATGTGAGTCTATTGCGCCTCACAACCGGCCAGAGGTTCGATACGTTTCCCTCGATCTCAATCCCCATCACCCGCCGAAGCAGCTTCTGTGGACGGGATCTCGAGTTCCCCGCACCGCGTTTCACACCCCTCGAAGGATTCCCCTCGTCTGCAGCCGCACTGTGTCACCACAGCCGTTGCCTCCCTGACGTTCCACTCACTCCGAACCCTGCCGAGACCGCCTCCGAAGAGTCGTCTCACCAGTCAACACCAGTTCCCCAGGGCCCCGAAGGGTCCAAGGTGCCCGCGTTCCTTACGACCGAAGTCGCACATCACACTGGCCAATCCGTGTTGTTCCTGAAGCTGCAGCCGAAGCTGTTTCTTCAGTTCTCGTTCTCACCGCTTCCGAAGAAGCGACACAACCGATCTGCTAGCAGACCGTGGCTCGGTGCATATCGACCGTCGATTCCGAAGAATCAACCCTCGATACGAGTCCGACCAGCCTCCGAAGAGTCCTGCCGAACGTGGTCCACTCTCGCCCCAGCCGAAGCTGAAGTTCCTGAAGACCGCGGTGCTTCGACTTCCGAAGAAATCGACCTTCCGCTGACCGCTGTTCATCCTCCCGAAAGAGGCCTCCCAACAGTTCCAAACCAGAGTAGCGCGAAGCCGGGTACCGACACCGAGGATGCTCCAACACACCGAAATGCGTCTACACATCAACGGGTTTCTCCCAGGTGTTCCGAGGACCGAAATCCCCTTCTTTCCTAGGTCGTTTGCATCGACTCCGGAAAACCTGCCGCGAGCGGCCGATTCATCCGTCTGCCTTCCGAAGAAGACGACGCCGTTGCAAGGAGTCATCTGACTGACCGAAGCCTGTCAGCGTCCGACTGACCTCTCGTTTGCCGAAGCACTCGAGCGTCTTGCCGACCCCTCTTCAGACTGCCGAAGCAACCATCCGAGACACTCCCATCGGAAACCCCTAGTTCTGTCCCCCGACCGAAGTCGAGACACTCTGCAGCTGGCGACCGAAGTCCCCTTCTGCGAACCAGGCCCAGCGTTCTGGAGATTTCGCCGCTTCCACTGGACCTCGTTGCCGAGTTCCAATCGTTACCGCGCTTCCAGAAGAGCAGTCACCTACAAGGCTTTGCTCCGCCGACGAGTCCGTACTGTCCCCGAGTCGTTGCCAACTCGTGAGACAGCCTATCCTTCCATGGGCTTTGTTCCCCTCCAAGGTCCTCTACACTTCGCTTCCGTCCTCGTTTTACCGAGGATGGACCGACAAGCTTTCGCTTATTGGCCCCGGACAATCCATCGCACAGCGAGCTGGCGTCCGAGTCGCCTCCGAAAATCCCCTCTCTGGTTCACCTGAACTCCAAATCCCGCAAGCGGGTTCTGGCAGGTGCCTTCGAGGTATGTCCGAAGTGCACAGTCGACAGGGCGAACCCTGTTGACCTTCATGGGGTTTATGACGTCAAAGAACAGTTCCGAGGAACGTTTCCCTCGGTCAATCCGGTCACCCGGATGTCGTACAAGCCCTATGCGAGACCCGTGCCAACTTCGCTCCGACGGTCAAAGCCCACTTATCGCCGAATGGGGTGGAAATCATTTTCCGAGTTCCTTTCGCCTATCTTCACAGACGACCCGCACAGCAAGCATATCTGGACACGTCAACCCCGTTGAAAGGTCCTCTTTAGGCGTACCTGATCCATGGATCACCTCGGGCATTTCATTTCCCATTGCAACGGCGAGCGGTTCCGCTATACTGAACACATGTTCAGCCCCATCTCCAATCCGCCGTCTCAATTCGAGGCATGCATCGAGTGGGAGGTCCCTCCTCCCAAGACACGGGTCCGCGTGTTCGAAGACCACGCTCGAACCATCCTGTCGCGCAACGACTCCCCAGACCTCGGTTTTCGGTGGTCGATCAACGCCTACCGGGGCTGCCTACACGCGTGCAGCTACTGCTATGCGCGCCCGACGCACGAGTACCTCGGCTTTGGTGCCGGTACGGACTTCGATACCCAGCTCATCGTGAAGCCCCGCGCGGCGGACCTTCTGCGAACGGCATTCGAGAGGCCATCGTGGCTCGGAGAGCGCGTGGTGTTCTCGGGCAACACGGACTGCTACCAGCCACTTGAGGCGCACTACAAGCTGACCCGGGGCTGCCTCAAGGTGTGTTCTCGCTACCGCAATCCCGTCAGCATCATCACCAAGAGCGCTGTCATCGAGCGCGACATCGACGTGTTGAGCGAGTTCCTCGCCTTCAACGGCATTGTCGTGACGTTGAGCATTCCGTTTCACGATGGGGACATGGGCCGAGTCATTGAGCCGCATGCGCCCAGTCCCCGTCGCCGCTACCGAGTCATCGAACGCATGGCGGCTGCCGGAATCCCCGTGGGCATCCAGATTGGACCTGTCATCCCTGGACTCAACGACAGGCAGATTCCGAACATTCTGACGGCTG
>CAYYHT010000415.1:0-7094 GCA_964471355.1 uncultured Enterobacteriaceae bacterium | reverse complement strand
TTGGCCAGGTCGCGCACCTGGTCCATGTCGATGCGGCCGGTCTGTTCGGACAGCTTGTAGTGGATCGCGTTGTAGATCAGGCCGGAGCTGTTGACCGGAGACCCGTGAGTCAGGTGCCCACCGTGGGACAGGTCGAGACCCAGCACGGTGTCGCCCGGCTTGCACAAGGCCAAGTAGACCGCAGCATTGGCCTGTGCGCCGGAGTGCGGCTGCACGTTCGCACCAAATGCCCCAAAGAGCTGCTTTGCACGGGATCGTGCCAGCAACTCGGCCTTGTCGACCTGCTCGCAGCCACCGTAGTAGCGACGCTTGGGCAGCCCCTCGGCGTATTTATTGGTCAACCAGTTGCCCATGGCCTGCATGACAGGGATGGACACGTAGTTCTCGGATGCGATGAGCTCGAGTTCGTCTTGCTGTCGCCGGAACTCACCGGTGATCGAGGCGTAGACGTCGGGATCGGCTGCTGCCAGCTCTTTCAATGGGTCCCCCGGGGCTGGCCGGTTGGTTTAACCGCCAACGGCAATGCCGCCGCTCTTTGAATGCGAAACGCCGTGGGTCCTAGCGATAAGTCGGGCCTAGCCCTCGATTTTCGCCACGCGACGCTGGTGGCGTCCGCCCTCGAACTCGGTGCCGATCCATGCATCGACGCACTCGATTGCCAACGAAGAGCCGACCACCCGCTCGCCGAAGCAAATCACGCGGGCGTCGTTGTGGGCCATGATCATGCGAGCACTGAAGCAGTCGCTGACCACCCCAGCACGAACGCCACTGTGCGAATTGACGCTCATGGCCATTCCCTGTCCGGTGCCACAGCACAGCACGCCGCGCTCGACTTCGAGCGTGGCGACCAGGTTGGCGACCTTGTGGCCGAAGTCCGGGTAGTCGACCGAATCAGCTCCCTTTGTGCCGACATCGACCACATCGTGGCCCGCAGCAACAAGGTGAGCGGCGATCGCCGCCTTGAGGTGAATGCCGCCGTGGTCGGCTCCAATGGCGATTCGCATGTCGTCCTCGGCTTGTCTAGGGGGTGAACTTCTCGAACAGAATCGACGCGTTGGTGCCACCGAAGCCAAAGCCGTTGCTCATGGCGACCTTCGGGTGCAGCTCGCGAGCGCCTTCGACGATGTAGTCGAGGTCACAGTCGGGATCGGGCGTCTGGTAGTTCGCCGTCGGCGGCACCATTCCCGTGTGAATCGCCATGACCGTCGCGACGGCTTCGAGCCCACCTGCGGCGCCAAGCAGGTGCCCACTGACGCTCTTGGTGCTGCTGATGGGCACCTTGTACGCCTGTTCACCGAACAGGGCCTTGATGGCGGCGGTCTCGGTCCGGTCGTTGATGGGAGTGGAGGTGCCATGGGCGTTGATGTAGTCGACGTCGGCCGGCACGCGCCCTGCAGATTCCAGCGCTCTATTCATGCAGCGGGATGCTCCGTCGCCGTCAGGTGAAGGTGCGGTGACATGGTGCGCGTCGGTGGTGTTGCCGTACCCCGTGATCTCGCAGTAAATGGGGGCGCCGCGGGCCTGGGCATGCTCGAGATCTTCAAGGACAAGCACGCCGGCCCCCTCACCCATCACAAAGCCGTCGCGGTTCTTGTCGAAGGGGCGCGAGGCCGTGGTCGGGTCCTCGTTGCGGGACAGAGCACGCATGACCATGAAGCTGCCCACGCCCAGTCCGCAGATTGCCGCTTCGGTGCCGCCCGCGAGGATGACGTCGGCGTCACCAAACAAGATGGCCCTGTAGGCCTCGCCAATCGAGTGATTGCCGCAGGCGCAAGCAGTAGAGATGCACAGGCTGGGTCCGCGAGCCCCGTAGCGGATGGCCATCTGGCCGCTCGCCACATTGTTGAGCGCCCGAGGAAGGAACGTGGGCGGAATGTGCTTGTACGTGCCCTGGTCGAGCTCGATGCTGCGCTCGCAAATCTCGGGAAACCCGGCGATGCCGGTGCCCACATAGATGCCGAAGCGATTCAGATCGGGCCACGTGCCCTCGCGAGACAGACCCGCGTCGGCCAAAGCCTCGTCGCCGGCCACCACAGCGAACTGTTGAAAGCGGCCGAGCCGCCGAGCATCCCGGCGGCCGACTGCGGCGACCGCATCAAATCCTTTGACCTCGGCGGCGATGCGGACCGGAAAGCCCTCGCTGTCGAAGTGAGTGATGGGACCCACACCAGAACGCCCAGCGAGCATCGAGTCCCAAGTGGATGGGACGTCGTTGCCGCAAGGGTTGATGGTCCCTAGGCCCGTGATCACGACGCGTCGAGTCATGCACATCTCGCCGGTCAAGCGTGACCGGAAATCGACCTAGTTGACGTGAGCCACGATGTAGTCGATGGCGTCTTGCACGGTCCGAATCTTCTCGGCCTCATCGTCGGGGATCTCGATGTCGAAGTCCTTTTCGATGGCCATCACGAGCTCGACAATATCGAGCGAGTCGGCGTTCAGATCGGTGATGAAGGACGCCGCAGGAACGACCTCGCTAGCGTTTACGCCAAGGCTCTCGGCAATGATTCCCTGAACCTTGGTGACGATCTCGTCGTTGGACATCGAGACTCCTTTGGGCCGCGTTCTATAGCGCGCCACGGCACTCGGTCAACGAGTGGGATCGAAAAACCAAAAAGCCCGCTGATCAGGCCGATTTCGACTGGGCTGACAGACGGGATTGCAGGCTTGCCACAAGTCCGCCTGTAGCCACTCGGTGCGCGGCGCAGATCGCAGCATGGACCGCCTCGGCATTTGCCCGGCCATGTCCGACCACGACTACTCCCTTGGTGCCAAGAAACACACCACCGCCGTGCGCATCCCACCGAACCTGGTTCTGGAAGCGGGTGAAGGCGCCGCGCATGAGCAACGCTCCGGCACGTGCGGTCACCGAGCTCTTGATGTGCTCGCGAAGCAGGTGCTGCACCACCTCGGCGGCTCCCTCGACGCCCTTGACCAGCACGTTGCCCACGAATCCATCGCAGACGAGCACATCACAAGCGCCGGCAAACGCGGCGGACGGCTCCATGTTTCCGACAAAGTGCACGCCGCTCGCGGCAATGAGGGGATGGGCGGCCCGGACCTGTTCATTGCCCTTGCTGCCCTCTTCGCCATTGGACAGCAGGCCGACGCGTGGGTTTTCCACGCCGCGAACTTCAGCCCACGCGGCGCCAAGCTGAGCAAAACAGGCAAGCTGTTCGGGCTTGCAGTCAACGTTGGCACCGATGTCCAACAAGATGAGCTGGCCCCCATCGGAGCGCGGAAGCACCGTGGCAATCGCAGGGCGCTCGACGGTGTCGAGCACACCTAGAACAAGCACTGCGCCCACAAAGGATGCGCCGGTGTGCCCACAGGACACCATGGCCAGGGCCTTGCCGTCAGCGACCAGCTGCAGGCCGACGCGAATCGAGGACTCGGTCTTGCGCCGGACCGACAGCGCTGCAGCTTCCTCCATCTCCACCACTTCGGGGGCGTGGACGATGGGAATCTGCACGTCGTCGGGCAGCAGTGGCGTGATGCGGGCGGTATCGCCCACCAGCAACACGGGGACTCCGTCGCGCACGGCGAGCGCTGCACCCCGCACAATGGCGTCGGGTGCGTCGTCACCGCCCATGGCATCAACGGCGACACGCAGGCCTGCGGCTGATCCTTCGGGAGTCATTCTGTGCGACTCGCCAACCTACTCGGCGGCGACCTCGATGAGAGTGCGACCGCGGTAGGTACCGCAGGCACCGCACACGCGGTGACGCAGCATCAGCTCGCCACAGTCAGGACAGGGCTGAACCGCTGCCTTGAACTTGAGGGCATCGTGGCTGCGTCGCTGGTTGCGGCGGCTCTTGGACGTTTTCTTCTTTGGGACAGCCATTGCTGAACTCCAGTTGGCCCACCTAAGCGGTGAGGCCTTTCAACACGGAAAAGGGATTGTCATTGGACCCAGAGCTGCCGTGCTTTTCGAGCAGGGCGGCGGTGCGGGTGTCGCACGCGGCGACGTCCGCGCAGGTCACGCGAGAGGGAAGAGAAAGGGCGATGGCTTCGGAGAGCACGCTGGCCGCGTCGAGGCGCCGCTCGCTGTACCAACCGACATCGAGGTCATCGGCAGACAGCTCGACCTCGGCGTCGTCATCGGAGTTTTCTGGCCGGTAGGTCAGCAAGACTGACTCGGCGACCTCGAGGGTTGTGGGGCTTCCACATCGCTCGCAAGTGTGCTCGGCAGCCAGTGCAAGGTCGCCAGAGACGCTGATGACGTCACGTTTGGCCTTGAACATCAACGCGCCGGAGAGCGAAGAGACAGGTACACCGACTGCAGCGGCTGCGGCCGTCGCGGCCCAGTCCAGCGCCAAAGAGACGTCGAGACGTCTTCCTTGTTCGCCAATGCTGTCTAGTTCGATACGCACGTGTGGTTCCCGCGGCTCAGAGCCCCCGGCTTCTAGCGGCTTGCCGGATTTGGGGCAAGGACTGATACACTCCGTTCCCATGACAAGCATCTTTGCACTCGCCCTTGTATTGACCGGCTGCACCGACACCTCCCCCGAAGCAGAGGCTGCTCGGAAGTGGCGGGGCCAGGTCGAGCCATTGCTACACGAAAACGCCCTGCTGGCTGAACAGGTCCTCGAGACCGGGGCTGATGTGTACAACGGCACCGGTGATGCCGAAAAGATCGAGACCCATTGGCGCGAGGCCGTCGTGCCCACCGCAAAGCACCTGCAGCACCAGGCCGAGCTTGTACAGGCCCCCGAGGCGTGGGCGGCCCGACAGAAGACCTTGGTCGAGACCTGGGCCGATCGAGCCACGGCGTACGACGAGGTCCTCGTGGCCCTCGAGACCGGGGACAAGGAACTATGGGGAGTCGGCCGCAAGCGGTCTGACGAGGCCAAGCTCCGCGAAGAGAAGTGGTTCAAGGTCGTGAACCAAGAACTCGCCCCCTTTGACTTGGTGCTCGATCAGTTCCCCTAGAGCAGCGACCGGCATTGTCGGACTTGACACCCCGGCGGCCCCGTCGTTACACGGGCGCTCCGCACTGGGGTGTAGCCAAGTCGGTAAGGCAATGGGTTCTGATTCCATGTACCGTAGGTTCGAGTCCTACCACCCCAACCACACTTCAGTTCAAAAGGCTCCCATCGTCTAGCGGTTAGGACGCTGGCCTCTCACGCCGGAGACAGGGGTTCGATTCCCCTTGGGAGTACCACAAAGGAGGCAGAACCTCCATTATCCCCCGCTGGGCCCCAAGTTGTGCCCAGCGGGGGATTTTTGTTTGCGGGTACCGAGGGCGCGTGAACACCCAGTTGAGCGGTATCGACAGCCGCTCGACGGTCGGTCTCACTGACCTGCCGGTAGTGCTTCAGAGCGACGGCCGGAGAGTGCCCGATCAGAGCCGCAGCAGTTCCCACATCGACCCCGGCCCGGGCGAGTTGATCGACTGCCGCTCGGCGGAGGCCGTTCAGAGAGAAGCGAGGGACGCCTGCCTTGTCGCAGGCTGCGCGCAGGTGACGGTGGCTGAAGTGGCCAGTGACGACCGTTCGCGCGCTGTCGAGGACCCGCGGACCCGCTGAGAGCTGCTTGGCGGCTCGTAGATGAGCGAGGAGGTCCGCTGAGATCGGGATGCGTCGCGAACCGGTTTTTCCGAGTAGCACGCCGCCAGACGTGGTCCTCCTGCTCGAACAATGCGATGCCATCGGCCCAGACCGGTGCGGTCGCCTGGGGTTCCTTGCGCTCGACGGCGCGCTCGGCGAGTACGCGGTCATGACTGGTCTTGCGGCTATCGACTTCCGGTCGCCCGCTGACCCGACCGACTGGGAGCGGGCGCAGACACTCGCTCAGTTTCGTGCGGCGATGGGAGTTACTGGTCCCTGAGTGCTCGTCACCTCCATTCCCGCTCGGCACGCGAGCCGTATCGAACCGCCTACGCTGTCCGAGTTCATACCAATTTGATATGTTATTGGTATGAATGTGGACACACCATCCGACAACAACTTCAGGACCGCGACTCATGAGCGGGAACACCGCCCCCTGGCTCGCGCAGCGGAAGCGGGCACGATGGAGCGCGTTATTGACGGCGTATATCTGCCTGCTGACGCGATTCAGGACGAGCTGACGGTCGCAGCGGCGATGAAGCTCCGTCATCCGCACGTTGTGGTCGGGCTGCTCACCGCTGCCGTCTTCCATCGGCTGACGTCCGCATTTGCGGGTGCGACATGGCTGCTCGTCCCCCGAGGAAACACGCCGCCCAGCTCGAAGTGGCCGCCGGTTCGAACGGTAAGGGTCCAGCCATGGCTGCTACAGCGTAACCTCGGTATCCAGACCGTCGTTCGCCACGGCGTCGAGGTGCTGATCACGAACCCAGATCGGACCGTCATCGACCTGTTCAGGCATGGTCGTCACGTCGATCTCGAGTACGCACTCGAGGCGTTGCGCACTCTCATCCACTCCGAGGACTTCAACCGCCGACGCTTTGCAAAGCTCGCAGATCAGCTGCGCGCCTGGAACAAGATCAAGCCGCGCATCGCAGAGGTTCTCTGATGCCCAATCGTAAGACAGGCGTTTCCCAGCGCATTCGCGAGAGAGGCAAAGCCCGAAACGCTCCCGGCGACGAGGCATTCGTCCAGTACGCCCTGGACCGGCTGCTGTTTCGCCTAGGACGCTCGAAGCACCGCCAGGACTTCATCCTGAAAGGGGGCCTGGCCCTGGCGAACGTGCTGGGCGAAGACGAGTTCAGGGTCACGCGAGACGCGGACTTCCTACGACGACATGGGCCTTCCGATCCCGAACAGATCAAAGAGATGTTCGCTGCCATCGCGGCGGTCGAAGCGCCAGACAACCTCACGGTCCTGAAGATCACCGCACACGCCGCCACTCGGGAAAGCGACGGATACGACGGCGTCAAGCTCTTCATCGAGGTTCAGGTCGAGAACCACCGCGCCACGCTCCCGATAGACATCGGGTTCGGCGACGTCATGGAGCCGCCGCCGATCAAGGCCACGCTGCGGCCATTTCTCGAAGCGGATCCCCCAGCCCAGGTCATGGCCTACGCGCTGTACACGAACGTCGCCGAGAAGGTCCACGGGCCTATCGACAACCTGCCGGACTTCGAACATCGCCTGAAGGATGTGCTCGACCTG
>CAYYHT010000414.1:0-7142 GCA_964471355.1 uncultured Enterobacteriaceae bacterium | reverse complement strand
TCTTCGACGTCTTCGTCGTCATCGGCAAAGGGATTGTCGGAGCCAAAGGGCGTCGCGGCGACGGGTGCGGGCTCTGGCGCGGCGACGGGTGCAGGCTCTGGCGCGGGAATGGCCGGAGGCGGTGCGACAATCTGAGTGGCCTGCTCTTCTTCGGGCAGTGAATAGGCCGCGACGACGGTGGTCTCTTCAGCATCGTCATGGGCCGGCATGGCCGGTCCGGACACCCGCTTGGGTCCCGCAGCTGCAGGCTCGGGAGCCGGCTTGGATGGCGCCACCATCTGGGAATGGCCACAGGTCGAGCAGCGGAATCGGAATGACCGACCCGACGAAACAACCCACGCCGGCGGCTGGAGTTCGTGGTTTGCGCTGCATCGTTCACAGACGATCTTCAATCTGCCTCCCCTCAGCCGCCGTCGCCGGCCGGCGCAGGATCAGCGGGCGCCGGTTCGGGTTCGGGAGTGGCTGGCGGCGCTGGGGCCTCTTCGGCAGGCTTGGCCTCTTCGGCAGGCTTGGCCTCTTCCGCAGGCTTGGCCTCTTCAGCGGGTTTAGCTTCCTCGGCGGGCTTTTCCTCTTCGGCCGGCTTGGCCTCTTCGGCGGGCTTGGCCTCTTCGACAGGCTTGGCCTCTTCGGCGGGCTTGGCCTCTTCAGCGGGCTTCGCTCCTTCGGCGGGCTTGGCTTCTTCAGCAGGCTTGGCTTCTTCGGCGGGCTTGGCTTCTTCTGCGTCGCCTCCCTCGGTAGCGCTTCCCTCTTCGGACCCGGACTCGTCAGTGCCTTCGCCCTCGGTCACTTCAGCGTCCTCGTCGGTGGCACCTTCGGTGCCTTCGGCATCCTCGGCACCTTCGGTGCCCTCTTCGGCTCCTTCGGGTGCAGCTTCTTCGAGCGGCGGGGCCTCTTCAGCGGGGGCTGCCTCTTCAGCAGGGGCGGGCTCAGCGGGCAGTTCCGTTGCCGGAGCTACAGCAGGCGCCTTTCCAGCGTTGATCTGCATCATCCCGAATGCGCCGGCGGCGACAGAGAGCAGACCGACAATGCCAATGAGGGCGAACTGCCCGCCACTTCCACCACCGCCAGCCGCGGGCGCGGGTGCGGGCGCCGGTTTCGGCGCAGGCTTCGCGGGAGGGGGCTTGTTGTCCGTCGCCTGTGGAGCAGGAGCCGGGGTGGGCTCTTCTTCTTCCTCTTCGGCCTCGGAATCACCAACCAGCGCTTCTTCGGCGTCCTCGCTCTCGCCAAACTGGTCGGTCATCGGCTCGCCGCCGGTGAGCAGCTGCTCGGCGTCGGGCGCCGAAGGCTCGGCACCACGGGATGGGGGCGGGTCGGGAGTGTCTTCGAGGGCGCGGCGAATCTCCTCGGCGAGCGCCGAGTTCTTGCCAATCATCTGAGTCGCGGCGTCGGCGGTATCGTCCTCGTCTTCCTCGTCTTCCTCTTCCTCGGGCTCGGGAGGGGGTTCGGGGTCGGGTTCAGGCTCAGGAGCAGGCGGGGTCGGTGCTGGGGTTGCACCACCCGTCGGCTCCTCGTCTGCGGCCGCAGCGGACTGTTCGACGGGGGCTTCTTCTTGTGCCGCCGGCTCAGGCGCGGGTTCGGATTTCTTCCGGATGACGAACTTGTGGCTGCACTTTGGGCACGTGATCCGTGCACCTTTGGGGCCGATCTTCTTGTCGTCGATCTTGTAGCGAGCACTGCACGAAGGACAGGTAACGATCATTCAGCGGCGATTCTCCAGTCCACCATGCGGACGCCGAAAACTACCACAGGGGACCCTGCGGCACGGCAAGCGGCCCATCCACTGGGCACCAGGTCATTCGACCACAATCTCCAACTCGGTTCCCGAAACTGTTGCAGTTCGCGAAGAAGATCCGCCGAAATCGACGCTAACACGAGGCATACCACCCGCTATGCTGACCTTCTTGATCACGCCAAAACCACGCCGACCGTGCTTCACCGTGACCCCCTTCGAGAGCTGTTCGAGCTCAGTGACCTCGATGAGCGCGTAGTTGCCATCGGGTTCGTGATGGGTGTGAAACTGACTGTGATTGCGCAGAAAAGCATTGCGCCGGGACTTCATGCGCTGCTCTGAATCGTCGGGCGCGGTCTCGGGGCGCAGGGTAGGAATGTCGCCTGAAACCGCCTCGGCCGGCAATCCATATAGAAATGCCGACGGCTCAGCCTCTTTGGGGGCGTTGCGCGCTGCAGCAGCCGCATTGCCCGGGTCGCTCCAGACCGGCATGGTGCTGCTGCGCGTGACCACCAACAGCTCTTTGGCCCGGGTAAACGCGACGTAGGCCAGCCGTCGTTCCTCGTCCAAGGCCGTTTCAAGGGACTTCTTGTGTGGAAAGACCCCTTGCATCATGTGCACCACAAAGACGACCGGGTACTCGAGCCCCTTGGCGCAGTGCACCGTCATGAGTGTCACCTCGCCGCCATCGGGAATCTCGTCGGTCTGCCCCGCGAGAGCAATCAGGTCGAGCCACGCCCGCAGCCGATCCATGGGCATCTCGGTCTCGGAATCGACACGAGTCTGGCTGGCCTCGACAAGCAGCTCGGCCAAGTTGGTGATGCGGTTCTCGTTCTCGCGCGCCTTGTCTGCCTTGAGGCCGGCGAGGTAGCCCGTCCGCTCCAGGACGAGTCCCACGAGCTGATCCGGGCTCTGGTTGCGAGCCGCATCCGTCAGCTCGTTCATGACCTCGACAAACGCCTTGAACTTGCGTGCGACGGCGTCAGCACCCGAGCTCATGCCGCGCGCAGCAGCCAGCAGTGGCACGCCGCGGCGCTCGGCCTCTTTTCTGAGCTTCTCGAGGCTCTTGGCGCCAATGCCCCGGGACGGCACATTGACGATTCTGAGCATGGCCGCATCATCTGCGGGGTTCACCACCAGGCGCAGATAGCCCAGCACATCTCGAATCTCGCGATGGTCGTGGAACTTGCGCCCGCCAACGATTCGGTGCGGGATGCTCAGCTTGCGCAGCGCCGCTTCAAACACCCGGCTCGTGGCGTTGGTTCGGTAGATGATCGCGATGTCGCCATAGGCGTGTCCAAGTCGTGTGTGAGCCTTGTGGATCGCCGAGGCCACCTGGCTTGCCTCGTCTGACGGTCCCGAGAAGCGGCGCAGCTTGACCTCGGCTCCCGGCGCGGCGTTCGTCCACAGCTTCTTTTCGAAGCGGCCGGTGTTCTTGGCCACCACCACGTTGGCCAGATGAAGGATATTCCCACTGCATCGGTAGTTTTGTTCGAGCTTGATGACCGTCGCTTTGGGGTAGTCCTTCTCGAAATTCAGGATGTTCGAGACGTCGGCGCCGCGAAAGCCGTAGATGGATTGATCGTCATCGCCGACCACCCCAAGATTGCTGTCGTCATCGGGGGCCAGCAGCCGCAGCAGGTCATATTGCTGCTGATTGGTGTCCTGGTACTCGTCGACCATGATGTAGCGAAAGCGGTTCTGCCACTTCTGCAGCACATCGGGATGCTCGCGGAACAGCCGGACGGTCAGGCCGATGAGGTCATTGAAGTCCACCGCATCGGCGGCTTTGAGGTTGTCCTCGTACTCGCGCCACACCGAAATCAAGGTGCTGTTCAAGTGGCTCTTCATCTGCGCCACGACGCTGTCTGGCGTGTGCAGACGGGTCTTGTGATAGTCGATTCGGCTGCGCATCTCGCGGGGAGAGGTTTCTTTTTCGTCGTAGCCGTGGCGGCGAATGATCTCTTTGAGCAGCCGCAGCTGGTCGTCGTCGTCGTAGATCGCGAAGCGCCGAGTCCAGCCCAGGTTCTCGATGTCCGTGCGCAGGATTCGCGCGCAGCTGCTGTGGAATGTGCTGCACCACACACGCTTGGCCAGCTCTTCGCCGCCCTCGCCATGCACCACCTGCAGCAGGCTGCCAATTCGCTCCTTCATCTCGGCCGATGCCTTGTTGGTGAAGGTGATGGCCATGACGTTCTTGGGGTCTACGCCCGTGTGCAGCAGATGCACGACCCGCGCGGTCAGCACGCCGGTCTTGCCCGAGCCAGCACCAGCCAGAATAAGCAGCGGACCCTCGAGGGTGGTGGCGGCTCGGTACTGCTCGGGATTGAGACGGGCCAGGTGGGGCGGTCGCTTCTGGGACATGGGCGCCTACTCGTTGTTGGCTTCTGCTGCCCGCTTGCGATTCTGCTGCTTGATCACGCTGGCCTTGTTCTCGAGCACTTTGAGCGGCGAGCGTTCGACGGCGAGAGCGTTGCGCGGAACATCTTTGTTGACGACGCTTCCCGCCGCCACGATGGCGCCTTCGCCGATCATGACCGGAGCCACAAGCGAGGTGTTCGACCCGACGAATGCCCCCGCTCCGATCGTGGTGGGATGCTTGGCAAAGCCGTCGTAGTTGCAGGTAATGGTGCCCGCGCCGATGTTGGCACCCTCGCCCACTTCTGCATCGCCGATGTAGCTGAGATGGCTGGCCTTGGCGCCTTCGCGAATGACCGACTTCTTGACCTCGACAAAGTTGCCGATCTTGGCGTCGCTCTCCATTTCTGTGCCGGGACGCAGATGCGCGAACGGTCCAACGCTGCAGCCTTCGCCCACCTGAGCGCCGATGACCACGGTGTGCGGTCGAATGGCCGCATTGGGTCCGATGTGGCTGTCCTCGATCCAGCAACCGGACTGAATCTCGGCGCCGGCCTCGATGCCCACCTTGCCGCGAAGCACCACGTCCGGCCAGATGATGGCTCCCGGCGCAATGCGGACCGACAGATCGATCATCACCCGTCGGTGATCGAGGATGTGCACACCCGACTGTGCCAAGGCCTTGAGGCGACGACGACGCACAGTCGCCTCGACGAGGGACAGCGTCCAGTTGTCCGTGACCGGCCATGCTTCTTCTTTGGGCGCGGCAAACTGGCGAATCAACTTGGCGGTCAGCGCCTCGGTCACCGTGGTCTCGGGATTGGTGTCGCGCAGCAAGACGGCCAGCAGCGTGCCAAGAGGCCCGACCAGGGAGCTCGAGAACTCGGCGATCTTGAGCGGCTCGAGAGTGGAAGCGGACAGAGCAGCGTGGCGTCCGTCAATGACGACCACGTCCTCTTCACCGATGGTGTCGGTTGCGGAGACGATCTCGGGCGACAACCCGACTGAGGCGCACGCAAGCGACAGCGCGTCGGCAAATGGATGCCCGCAGATCTTCATGGCGCGGAGATTGTCGGGGACGAACAGGAGAGCGCGCGTGGCCATCGGGATTCCTGGCGGAGGGGTGCTCATGCGTATGACGGTGAGCGCAGTGCGGCCACGGGTTACCGACGCCCCATGGGAAGAGCCACGAGAAAAGCCGGAGAGAAGACGCGAGAGCGAATCCTCGAATACGCCCTGCCCCTGTTCGCCCAACACGGCTTCGCAGGCACGTCGACCCGAATGGTCGCCGGCGCTGCCGACGTGAACGTGGCCACTCTGGCCTACTATTTCGGCGACAAACGGGGCATGTACATCGCCGTCATGGAGCGGCAGTACACCGACATGCAGGCCGCCGCCCCCGCCGCCTTGACGATGAAAGACACCCCCGCCGAGACCATCGACGCCCTGGTCGACGGAGCATGGGATTTCATCAAGGCGCACCGGACCCACATTCAGCTGCTGATCCGTCACGTGCTGGACGCGGGTCAGCACGAAGACATGGTCGACCGGTTCAGTGAGCCCTTGATGGCCCAGGCCACCTCGGTGGTGGCCATGTTCCGCCCGGACTGGACCGAGACCCATCAGCGCATGCTCATCCTGACCGTCATGCACGCTCTGGTGCGCCTGGTCATCGAGGATTCGCACCAGCTCAAGGTCATGCTCCAGGGGGCCGATCCCGACGAAGCGGTGCGCACCTGGTTCAAGGCCATGGTCAAGAGAGAGCTGGGCGTCGAGGCGACTTGACCTAGTGCTTTGCGGTCCCTAAGCAACACCCAAGCCATGTCGCGAGCAGGACATCTCTCGAAAGAGCAGGTTCCATCGTTCCATCACGCATCGAACGCTTGCAGAGACGCGGCTTGGGCGCTATTTGCGCCGCCGTTTCCACCCCTATTTGGGAGGCCATCGTGATCGACAACCTCGACACCGTTCGCAACATCGGTATTAGCGCCCACATCGACTCGGGCAAGACCACGCTCACCGAGCGCATCTTGTTCTACACCGACCGGATCCACGCGATCCACGACGTCCGTGGCAAGGATGGCGTCGGTGCCAAGATGGACTCCATGGATCTCGAGCGCGAACGCGGCATCACCATTCAGTCCGCAGCCACGCACACCTCGTGGATGCCGTCCATCGGCGAAGAACACCACATCAACATCATCGACACCCCCGGACACGTCGACTTCACCATCGAAGTCGAGCGTGCTCTGCGCGTGCTCGATGGCGCAATCCTCGTGCTCTGCGGCGTCGCCGGCGTGCAGTCACAGTCCCTGACTGTCGACCGCCAGATGCGTCGCTACAACGTTCCCCGCGTCGCGTTCATCAACAAGATGGACCGCCAGGGTGCCAACGCCTACCGGGTCACCGAGCAGCTTCGCGAGAAGCTGAATCACAACGCTGTGATGGTCCAAATTCCGATCGGTGCAGACGCCGACTTCATCGGCGTGGTCGACCTCGTCGAGATGAAGGCGATGTACTTTGACGGAGAATTCGGCGAGCAGATCCGCATCGAAGACATTCCCGCCGACCTCGTCGACACCGCCGAAGAGCGTCGCGAGATGCTTCTCGACGCGGCATCGATGTTCAGCGACGAGCTGATGGAAGAGATGATGGAGGAGGACGTCAAGACCGCCACCATCCGCACCGCCATCCGCAACGGCACTGTCCAGCGCGGCCTGACCGCTGTCTTCATGGGCACCGCCTACAAGAACAAGGCCGTTCAGCCTCTGCTCGACGGCGTCACCTACTACCTGCCCAACCCGACCGACATCGAGAACACCGCTCTCGACATCGGCAATGACGAGGCCGAGGTGATGCTCGAGTCCGACTCCGACAAACCCTTCGTCGGACTGGCCTTCAAGCTCGAGGACGGCCGCTACGGTCAGCTGACCTACTTGCGCGTCTACCAAGGCCGCATCAACAAGGGTGAGTTCATCTACAACCAACGCAACGGCAAGAAGGTCAAGGTTGGCCGTCTGGTCCGCATGCACTCGGACGAGATGCAGGACATCGA
>CAYYHT010000413.1:0-7153 GCA_964471355.1 uncultured Enterobacteriaceae bacterium | reverse complement strand
GCGCCGCCTCCACCACGCCGGTGCACTCCTCGAGCCGCATCAGCTCGTCGACGCGCATGCAGCGATCGACCTGCCATCGCCGGCGCAGATCGGCCATGACAGCGGGGTCAGCAAAGCGCGGGTGCAGCGTGGGCATGGGCACAGACATGGCCGAAGCGTACAGCACCTCAAAGTTGACAGTGTAAACATAACCTCCTACTCAGGATTGGGAGGTCGCCATGCGCACCTGGATTTGGACCCTCGGCTGGTTGGCCATCACGGTGATGTGTCTGTTGTTCTCGGCGATGTCGACGCAGTGGTACTTCAGCCTGGACTCGGACACACCGATGTACGCGCGCCTGCTCGGCTGGCTCGTGTCCCACGAATACGCGTTTGGTCCGGGCTCGGGAATGGTCAGCAGCCACCCGTTCTGGCAAGCGATGCCGCAGCTGAACAAGGTGGTGCTCGGCATCCACACAATTCTGGCTGCCGGAGCCCTCGCGATCGGGCCCTTCCAGCTGCATCCGGCCGCTCGACGGCGATTTCCTCGAGCTCACCGCATCATGGGGCGGCTGTACGTGGGGCTGGGCATGAGTGCCATGCTCTTTGCGGTCGCCTACCTCTCGATGACGCCCTTCTCGGGCACGTACGGCGGCGCACCATTCGCCATCGGGCTGTGGGGCATCGCATTCGTGACGTTGTACACCCTGACTCTGGGCACCTTTCACGCCCGCCGCGGCGAGATCCACGCGCACATGAGCAACATGGTCATCAGCTTCTGCTCGCTGCTGGTGGCGCCATTCCTGCGTTTCTGGTGGGCGCTCTTCGGCCGCCTCTTTCCCGGTACACAGGCCGATCACCACGTGGCCGTCCTGATGTTCCTGGGTTTGATCTCGGTCGTTAGCGCCATCTTGGCCATGCGCTTCGGGTTCAACAGCCCCACATCACCGCGGGAGCGCGCCCTGAACTCCCTGATGTCTGGGGTGCAGCCCTTCATTGAGAGACTGGCCTGGCCCCTCACCGCAGCCGGCGGAGCGCTCGGCACGCTGCTCATCGTCGATGTCAGCCTGCGATTTGGCGGGTCCGCGGGCCTGTGGACCTCGGCCATGCCCGCTGCACTGCGGCTCGACGAACTCTCGGCCTTCCACGGCGGCAGCGCCTGGTTCGCCCTGTTCGCGCTCGGAACCGCGTCGTCGCTGCTGATTGCTCCCAGAGTGCTGCTGGACCAGTTCGGCGGCCACCTCCCAGCCCAGGTCGCCCTGCTGATCGGAACATCGACCATCGCCAGCCTGGGTCAGCTCGGCATGGCCGTGACGTACGGCACCCACGGGGTTCAAGGATGGGGCTCGGGCTTTCTGCACGGGGCAGTCGCCTGCTCCGTCCTGCTCATGCTCGCCATCGCCACCCACGCACTGTGGACCGACGACCGCCGCGCAGTCCGAGAGTTCATGCTGCACAGCACGGCCCTAGTCGCGTTCCCCGGAGCCCACGCCATCGGCGTTGTCGGCTTCTTGGCCGCTGGCTTCACCTTCGAAGATGCCTGGTTGTCCGCCGCAGTCGTGGGCACCAGCATCATGTTGTCGACCAGCTACTACTACACGACCTACGGGGCGCGCAGCCCAGTGCCCAGCCCCGCTGTGCACACCGCCGCCGGCTACCAGGTGCCGAGCGCCATCAGCACGGCGACGTAGCTCAAGGGAATTGCCGCAGCACACCAATGGAGCCAAGCCGCCACCCCGGTGCTTGTGGCGCTCGAGTGGGTCATCGAGCATGGCTCCCGAACGGGCGACCTCGGCCGCAGCGGAGATCGAGACCGCCGCTGCGAACAACATCAACAGCGGAAACATCGTCATCTCGTCGAACTGCAGGCGATGCGCATGGGTCGCATGTCCAAAGAACAGGCCCCCGGTCAGCATGTCGACCGCCCTCAGATGGTCGGAACGAATCACGTCTGCCCAAAAGGGCAGTGCGGCAAACATCGACGTGGCACACACCAGCGTCAGTCCAGACGTGACCAACGTTCGCATCGGACCGTGCGATCGCCCCGAGCGCCTCGCGTCCACCTGCACATGGCACAGGTCGCACAGCTGACCGTCCGCGGTGATGTTCATCTCGTCGACCGGGACCAGCTCACGGCACTCGCTGCAGCTGTCGACAGAGGGCTCGGTGACCGAATGACTGCGCCCCCCTCGCCGGAAAGTGGTTCTGCGGGTGCGCTGCTTGTCGACCGGGCTGATTGTCGTGGATCCCATGCCGTGAATACGCCGGTCGGCCCAGACTATTGCTTGGATGCGCTCGGAATGGCTGCAATGACCTCGGACGGATCGGGGTGGTCGCCAGCTTCGGCGCTCTTGTAGGCGTACAGCAGCTCATTGCCAGGCGCCAGGACCATGACCCCACCTTGTTGGTGTCCCGTGCCGCGGGTCATGCCCTGCACAAAGCCCTTGGACGTCGCCCGCATGCCGTGGCGCAATGAGCGCGCATTGAAGACCGAGCTGACGCTCTTCTTCATGCCCGTCGTGCGGTAGGCCGTCAGCTTGGGATCGGACAGCACGCGCTGTCCGGGTGCAAAGGTGTCGCGGAATCCGCCGGCCCACTGGGATTCGCCGTTCCCCAGAAAGACGAGGTCGGCACCCTTTGCGGTGATTTGTTCAGAGACTTCGGTGAACTGAGCAGCCTGCTCACGACACAGCAGTCAACCGTAGTGCCGCAGCAAGACCAACACGACGGGACGCTCTTTCCACAGATCGCCGAGACGTACGTCCGAACCGTCGATGTCCTGTGCCACGCAATCCGCGAGCTGTTCTTCCGTCGTATTCACGCCAACCCCTTAACAAAATGCGATCGCGTGCCGAGATATTGAAAATGAAAATCATTTTCATTACGTATACTAGGCAGCGAGGGATCACTGATGATCGTCTGTTTGTGTGAAGGCGTAAACGAGACCGAGGTCCGGGACACCATCCAGGCCGGTGCGGACACCGTTGGGCGTGTCGCACGGGCCTGTGGAGCCGGTACGGGCTGCGGCATCTGCCGTCACGACATTCGCGAATTCCTGCGGCAGTGCCGCGTCAACGACGAAGACGCCGACGAACAAGAGCTGCTGTCGAAGTAAGAGTTATGGACCCGAACCGAACTCGGAGGGACCATGGCGATCAAGGGCGGCAAGGACATCATCGACGCGTTGAACGACGTGCTCACCGGCGAGTTGACAGCGATCAACCAGTACTTTCTGCACGCCAAAATGTTCGAAAACTGGGGCTATTCTCGTCTGGCTTCGCTGACCCGGGCCGAATCCATCGACGAGATGAAGCACGCCGATGAGTTGATCGAGCGCGTGCTCTACCTCGACGGAATTCCCAACGTGCAGCGCATGTCCAAGATCCGCATTGGCGAGAACCCACGCGAGATGTTCGAGAGCGACTTGAAGCTCGAACAGGACGCCATTCCGCGCCTGAACACCGCCATCGAGCTGTGCCGCGATCAGTCAGACAATGGCACGCGCGCCATGCTTGAGCGCATCTTGACCAGCGAAGAAGAGCACCTCGACTGGCTCGAGACCCAGCTTGGTTTGATGGACCAGCTCGGCGAACAGGCCTACCTCGCCGAGCAGCTTCACGCGTAGTCCTTCCCAGTCGGGGGCTTGGGATCTAAGCTCTGATCCTATGGGGAATGACTGGCCTGACATTGCAGGGGTGACCGAATCCGGTGGACTGGCTCGGCTGCCACGCCGTCCGGAAGTGGCGATACAGACACTGCAAACCGCCCTAGAAGGCCGCACCACCATGGTCGAGCTGGTGCGCAAGGTGCGGGAAAAGACCCGCGCGGACCGCATTCGAATCGAGGGTATGGCAGCCTGGCTGCCCCTGTCGCACGTGGGCTGGTGGGGCAGCGATGGGGCCATCGGCTTCGACCCAGGCACAGACCTGACAGATATTGCGGTGCGCTATGCGGCTTGGGTTGGCTCCCAACCCGTCTCTCCAGCCGATGCAGACGCCCTCACCAAGTACACGGTCGGCATTGTCGACGCCGCACATCGCGCCGGCAACCGGCGGCCCGAGCACGAGGGTTCGGAGCGCCCAGCGCCGCCAACTGCCAGCCAGCCGGACAGCCCCGAAGAAGCTCTGGTCCCCGCCGAGCTCACCGAGCGGCTGCGCAGCATTCTGACGGCACTCGATGCATCCTTTCTCGAGCGCCACAGCCACACCCGGGCTGCACTCCTGGCCCTGCTGTCGGGGAACCACGCCCTGCTGCTGGGGCCGCCCGGTACCGCCAAGAGCCTGCTTGCTCGCGCCCTGTGCAACTGCTTCTCGGGGGCACGCTATTTCGAGTACCTGCTGTCCCGGTTCACCCATCCCGACGAGCTGTTCGGGCCGGTGTCCATTCCCGGACTCAAGCAAGAGGACTACCGCCGGCTCACCGATGGCTTCTTGCCGAACGCGCACGTCGCCTTCCTCGACGAGATCTTCAAGGCCAACTCGGCCATCCTCAACAGCCTGCTGACGCTGATCAACGAGCGCGTCTTTCACCATGGCCGTCACCGCGATGCCGTCCCGCTCATCGGCCTGCTGGGCGCCAGCAACGAGCTGCCCGATCCCGAAGGCGGTCTGGGCGCGCTCTACGACCGGTTCCTCGTGCGACTCGCGGTGCCGCCGCTCGCCGAACCGATGAACTTCCTCAATGTCGCCACGGGCTCGATTCCCGAGGTGCAGATTCCCGATGCGGCCCGCATCACCGAAGCCGACCGAAAGGTGCTGCAACAGGCCGCCACCCAGATCGACGTACCCAAAGACATCGAGCGGGACCTGTTGGCCCTGTGGCAGCGCGCGACGCGATCTCGCTGGGGAGTGTCGGATAGACGCTGGCGCCAAGCGGTGTACATGCTCAAGGTGGGCGCCGCCGCGGACGGTCGCCGCTCTCTGTCTGGGCTCGATCTGCTGTTGCTCGAGCCCGTACTGGCCGCAACCCCAGACGATGCCGCCGAAGTGCGCGAGGCCATTCTGGAGCGACTCGGCACCGCAGCCGTTCCGCAGCACGATCTGCGCGCTCAGTGGACGCTCATGCGGGCCGACCGGGTCGCGCCCGTCAACGGCATGTCCTTGTTTCCAAGCAACAACGGCGGCAGCACAACCGACCGCCTCGAGCGCCGCGGCGAGAGCAGCCAGCGCTTTCTGCGGCACCACGAGGTGGCCATCGTCAAGCTCGCTGGCGACCGGCAGCGCATCGAAGACCAAGCCAGCGGCCATCTATGGATTCGAACCCTGCCCAAGGGACTGCTGTCCGCGCACATCGAGGCGTCCAGAGACCTCGCGAATATTCTCAAGGTGGCCGACCGCTACGCGTCCAGTGTGCTGTCCCCGCGAAACGCCGTTCGGGCGTTGATCGAATCGCTGCCCGTCAGCCGCCGCGTGTACGGAGCAGGCCCGGTGGTCCAGCTCAAGATCGACGACGCCGATATCGACGTGCTGTTCAGTCTTCAGGGCGAGCAAGTCCAGGCCCCGAGCCCGGTCGACCGCGGGTCGAGCGCATCGCAGATCCCGATCATCGACATCCCCAGCTCCAAGTTCATCGACTGGGTTGGCGCCAGTCTGAGCACGCGTGAGCTGTTCGAAGAGCTGCAAGTATGGCCGCGCCGCGACCCTGGAATCGCCATGGAGGCGGTCAAGCGCCTGGTGGGAACCGACGCCGTACCCCAGCCCCCGCCACTGCCCCAGCCGTGAATCCGTCTGCGGGTCAGCTCGTCTCGGCGGTGGTCAATCACCCCCGAATTGCCGAACTAGGCCGAAATGAAGCCGAGCAGCATCGGGTCGAAGCCTTCGCCAAAGATCTGGCGCGATGGCTGGTCGGGGCGCCGCGCTCAACCCTGGCTCCCCTGGCCCGCGTGGTCACGTTGGTGGCCAGTCGCGAGCTTCGCGATCCACGGCGCTTGTGCGAAGACCAGCCGTTGTTGGCGGTCGAGGCCTCTGCCCGGGCCACCGAGGTGTTGTGGCCACTGCTGCGCGGCCCGCTGACCGAAGATGAACCGCCACCACCTCCCTCTGACGCAGCCGATGATCAGGGCGGCGCCGAAGGCTCTGGAGGCATGGGCGGGGACAGTGGCGGAGAGGGAGAGGATGGCGAGGACTCAGACGGCGAGGCCGATGCCACCGGCGAAGGCGAGTCCGGTGAAGAGGGAGAGCAGGGCGACGAGAGCGGAGGCGAGGCAGAGGGTGGCAATGAGGGCAGCGAGCCGACACAGCCTGAGTCAGCTGATCCACGCGATGTCCTCGAAGCCCTCGCAGAGCAAGAGCAGCTAGACCAAGAGCTCGAAGCGCTGGCCGATCGGCTGCGCGACGCTCTTGGGGACGACACAGACGAACAGGCGACCGTCGAAGACAAGGCTGCAGAGATCCTCTCGGACGTCGGCGAAGCCGCGACCGAAGGAGCGCTGGAGTCGGCACGAGTGGCACGCCACCTCGAGCGATTCTTGCCGGGCGTGGGCTGGTCCGCGGCACCGCAGCAGCTTCAGATGACCCTGCTCGAGCAGCTGGACAAGCTGGCCCAGCTGCTCGAACAGCTCGATCAGCTCGAAGAGCTCGCGGACGCTCTGGGCCGAATGGAGGATGCCGATCGAGACGCCGGCATCGAGCAAGGGGGCAGCGAGGAGGTGGTCGGCGTGCATTACGGCGGCGAGGTCGCCCTGGCACTGCCTTCAGAGCTTGGTCTGCTCGGCGATCCCGAGACCGAAGATCTGTTCTACCAGCGCTACACCGAGCGCCGACTGATCAGCCTGGAGCTGACCGGCGGCGGCATGAACGGCTCAGCGGCTGCAGACGAAAAGGGCCCGGTCATTGCGTGCATCGACACCTCGGGCTCCATGGAAGGTCCGCCTGAGATGGCTGCCAAGGCCCTTGTATTGGCGCTGTGCCGAAAGGTGCTTCGGCAGGGGCGCACGGTCCACCTCATTCTCTTTGGCGGTCCGGACCAAAAGACCGAGGTCCGGCTCAAGCGCGGATGGGGAGGGCTTGAGGGCCTGATCGCCTTCTTGGGCCTGGCGTTCCGGGCCGGCACGGACTTCGATGTGCCGCTGCTGCGCGCCATGGAGCTGCTCGAAGAAAGCGAGCTGCGCAAAGCCGACGTCTTGGTGGTGACCGATGGCCTGTGCCGGGCGAGCTCCGAGGTCATCCGCCGCGTG
>CAYYHT010000412.1:0-7158 GCA_964471355.1 uncultured Enterobacteriaceae bacterium | reverse complement strand
TCGGCACTCCGCCGCCGGTTCCCGTCGAGAGCGAATGACAGACGGGCAGCCTCGGCGCTAGCGTGGCCGATCTGGACGCCGAGCTCGCACACCCCAACACTGTTCAGATCGGCGAGTACTACATCACCCCAAAGTGGCTGGTGTCGACGGAATCGGGCGTGCAAGCGGTCCCACACACCAGCATCACGCGGTTCATCGAGCTAGCCGATGGCGTCACGATTCAGTCGTCTGCCGCCAAGTCGATTCGCCTGACGCTGTCTGCGCGCCAAGTCGGCAAGCTGCAGAGCTTGGTGGCCAAACGAGCTGCCGAGGCCGAGGCCGACTGAATCAACAGTCCCAGTCCACCACCGGCGTGGGCAGGCGCCAGCGGCGATCGAGGGTCTGCAGCAGCTGGGGCGGTGCCGTCAGGTCATCGGTCACGGCCAGCGCCGACGCGGAAGCCACCCCCATCCACAGGCGCGTGAAGGCACCGACGCTCGCGGTCATGGTCGGCATGGAGTCATGTGAACCCGGCACAGCCGAGGAGGCTGACCCCAACGTGATGACGTAGGTGCCACCGGCTCCTCTCCAAGTTGCTGCCGACCCGAGATGCTCCACAATGGGGTCGGTCAACTTGAGAACGAAGCGCACCGGTTCGCCGTCGACCCGGACTGCCGCCATGCACGCGGGCACATCAAGAATGCGCATCTGCCACCAGGGATAGCTCTCGGGCTTGTGGTCGAAATCGCCCTTTTGGGTGGTGCGCCAGCGACGGAATGGCGCCTTCAACAACGACTGCAGCTCAATGCCGACCGGTTCGGGCATGCGCACACCATGTACTTGATCGCGCCAGCTCGCGATGACTGACAACAGCTCGATGGCCTGCTGCCGAGTCTCGTAGGCCATCCACACCACCTTGTAGGGGCCGTGCTCGCCCTTGGCCTCGAGCATCATGTGGTGGGTGAGCCGCCCGTCGTCGCCCTCGAAACCCACGCCAAAGCCGTTGTCGACCCAGATGATCTCACCGGCGGTCGCGCCGACCCCATCAAAGGACGGAGCCCCATGCACCTTGAGTCGAGCCAAGCGATTTGCGTGCATGCGCTTGGAGTCCGCATTGCCTAGACGTATGGGTTGTCTGGAGAGCCGCGGAACCAGTAAATCGGCGGGATCGACAGTCACAAACCGCTGGTTCGCCCCTGTGCCGAAGCCGAGGCGGTCGTAGTAGCCGGTGTCGAACACCCCCAGCATGGACACGGATTTGCCCTCGACAGCGGCATCGTGGACCAATCGTGCGGTCGCTCGGCTGCCCAGGCCGACACCGCGAGCGATGCGACTGACCGACACCGCCGCGACCAGGGAAAGGCTGATGTCGACGCCGTCGTAGTGCAGCGAGCCCGGTCGTCGGATTCCGAAGCCCTCGACCTGGCCGCGCAGCTCGCCGCAGACCCCAGCACACTCATTGAGCCAGTCGCGAATGGGTTCGGACTCGTCGTCCTTGTCCATCCAGCCGATCTCACGCCAGATGCGGCAGATGGCATCGAAGTCGCCGGTGTTGTCGATGACGCGCAGATCGTTCATTTCGTTGCCGTAACGGTTCACCGCAGCAGCAGACCGACCACCAGACAGAAGAAGAGCACGCTGGCTGGCAAACTCAGACCCAGCGCTTGAATCGCGACCCTGGGCCGCTCGTTGCGCAGCCAGCCGAAGATGACCAACCCCACCAGCGGGGTGAGAAACAAGCTCGTGAGCAACAGAGCCACCCGCTGCTGACCGGTCATGCCGGGATCGCTGCTGAAGTGGGTGCCCAATGCACGGCGGGCCTTGTCCAACATCTTGTCGCTGGGGCGGATGTCTTGGCCGTCTTTGATGCGCTTTGCGACCCCCTGCAGAGCGGCTTCGTCAATGTGTTCGGCACTAAATAGCCACGCCACGAGCAGTCCCTCGCCTTCGGGGCGATGGCCGCAGGACGGGCAAATACTCGAGTAGCCCGGCTTGCCATTTCCACACCGGATGCAGACCGCGGTCAGCTTCAAGCGCCCCCTCCATGGACCAGTACGACCTGTTCAAGGGTGGCGTCGTTCCCAGTAGTGGCAGCCTCGAGCCATTTTAGAACTGCAGCGGGTTCGGACTGGCTGACTCCTGGCGCCTCGACCACCAGCACATCGGGCCGCGACACATAGACGGCCTCGACCAACTGCAGCGCCTCGGCGGCAGCGGGTCCGAAACGGCGTGCCGGAATCATCTGAGGACCAAAGCGCGCCTCGATGCCCCCGTCGCCGCGCACGAGCTCGAGCTGGCCGAGTCCGAAGGGAGAGTCGGCGAGGGCAGCACGGGCACGCCAGAAACCCGCCCGCATTTCCGGGTCGGTGGCTAGGCTCGCTTCGTGCAGTCGGGCGGCGACGACGTTGGCACTGGCGGATCGGTCAACGCGGTGAAAGCGTCCTCCGATCTCGCGTGCGACCGCTGGCACCCACCGGGGACGCTCGGCCCCCACCATATGAAAGCCCGTCGATCCAACCTTGAGCTCGTGGATGGTGATGGCCGCAGTGGTGCGATCGGGCGTGAACAACCAGCCCACCTTGATCGTGACCACAGGATCTTGCCCCAGAGCTGTGACCAAGCGGGGGTCGCGCACGGCGTGATCGCGAAACAGACCGAACAGGACGGGGTCAACAGCCAGCTCGGCTTGGATGGTGACGGCCTTCTCGGTCGCCCAGCAAGCGGCCGCCTCACCGTTGCCCCAAGACGCCTGCATGGGCAACCCGGCCTCTTCGAGCACCTCGATCGAGTTGGGATCGCCGAACCCGAACCGGGTCAATGCCGGCACAACCCGTTCGGTCTGCAAGGTGGCCGCGAACAGGTCGATCGCGTCGGCAAATGCCACACCCAGAGGGCCAACCGGCATCTTGACGCAGCCGTCCAGGTCCGTGCTGTCAGCGGGAGCCGCAACGCCATCGATCTTGATTCGTTTGAGAAGCATGCTGTGCTGGTATCTCACTCGAGGCATCGACTCATCGAGCTTTCGGCAAGGGCAATCCCGGGGGAAAGAGCCTTGTTCCTAGGGTTCGGGTCGCGGCGAGCGGCCAGCCCTCGACAAAGCAGTTGCAAACGCCCGCAACGGGGGGGTGCACCCCCTTTGCCGGACGGGCGGGAAGGGTTACGAGCGACCCTTCTCCAAAGCGGCCAACGGGGCGGTTTCATGGACGTCATTCCAAATTTGTACTTGTCCGCGATCCAGGCGGTCCCCTTCTTGGTGGCCGTGTTGGGCTTGTACGTCATTCTGTGGAAGCCACTGCTCGCCTATTTGGACGAGCGGGAGCAAGTCACAGCCACAGCCAAGGCAGAGGCCGCGCGCCTCACAGGTGAGATCGAGAGCAGGGTTTCCCAGCTCGACGAGAAACTCGCCGCTGCCAAGCTCGACATCGGTGTCAACCGTGCCGCAGCTCGGGGCGAAGCCGAGGCCGAGGAAGCCAAGATCATCGGTGCTGCCCGCACCGAGGCAGATGCCAAGGTCAGCGAAGCGGTCGCCCGCATCGCTGACGCGCAGACTGCCGCATCGGCTTCCCTGCAAAGCATGGCCACTGGCTTGTCGACAGACATCGCCAGCCAAGTGCTTGGTCGCGAGGTGAGCGCATGATGCACACACTGCGCAACCTGTTCTCGGCCCTGTTCATCGGCGCGTTTCTGCTGGGCACTAGCCCAGCCCTCGCCGAGGGACCCACCGGTGGCGATCACGGCGGCGACCACGCGGCCGAAGGCGACCACGGAGGCGGCGCCCACCATGCCGACTACGGCGGCGACGCTGACGGCGATGGCACGGCCAACTGGCTCGACAGCGACTCCGAGGACTTTCAGCTGCTCAAGTTGCTGCTGCACCTCATCAACTTGACTCTCTTGCTGGGCCTGCTGACCTACGTCGCAAGGCGCCCGCTGGCCGACGCGCTCTCGAACCGCGCCGCCAGCATCAAGAAAGAGATCACCGACGCCGCACGCAGCCGGGACGAAGCCCAACAGCGATTCGACGAGCTCGAGGCCCGCCTGTCCGGCTTCGAAGCCGACGTCGCCAAGATGCACGCCGAAGCCGCCGAAGACGCCAAGGTCGCCGCAGCCGCGCTGATCGAACGCGCCCACGCCGAAGCCGACCGCATCAAGCTTGGCGCCGAGCGCAGCATCCGCGACGAGACGACCCGGGCTCGTACAGCACTGCGCGACGACGCCGTTCGACTGGCCGTCCAGCTGGCCGAAGACACGCTAAAAGCCAAGGTCAAAGCGGCCGACCAGCAAAATCTGGCCAAGGAATTCCTGGACAGCCTGAGCAACGGGAGCACCAATGGGTGATCGGTCCATTGCCCGTCGCTATGCGACAGCATTCATCGCGTTGGCCGCCGAAAATCGCGCAGTCGACAAGCTCGGGGAGGACCTCACAAAGGCCCTCGCACTGATGGACGCCAACGACGGTCAGCTCTACACAGCCCTGTCGAACCCGGTGTTCACTTCCGAAGAGCGCAAGGCCGTCCTGGCCAAAGTCGTTCCCATGGTCAAGCTCAAAGCCCTGACCCGCAACATGCTCAACCTCATGCTCGACAACGGACGCTTCGCTCTGCTTCGCGACGTCGTCGAGGTCTACAGCGAGATGGCCGACGACAAAGCCGGACGCGCGCGCGTCCTGGTCGAAACCGCCGAGCCCCTCACGCCGCAGCTCGAGAGTGAAGTGCGAACCATGCTCGAGAGCGTGACTGGCAAGACCGTCACAATCGAGACCAAGGTCTCCCCTGAACTCATCGGCGGCATTGTCGCCCGCATTGGAAGCCGCGTTTACGACGCGTCGATCCGCACCCGCCTCGAAAACGTCAAGACAGCGCTGCTCAACGCCAGCACTGCTGCAGACGCCTAAGGAGATCCAGATGGACATCCGCGCAGACGAAATCAGTCAGATTCTCAAGCAGCAGATCAAGGACTATGAGTCCCGGGTCACGGTCGCCGAGACGGGAACCATCCTGTCTGTGGGCGACGGCATTGCACGCATCCACGGCCTCGAGAACGCCCTTGCGGGCGAGCTCCTCGAGTTCCCCGGCGGACTGATGGGCATGGTGCTGAACCTCGAAGAGGACAACGTCGGTGCCGCCCTGTTCGGCTCGGACATGCACATCCACGAAGGTGACGAGGTCAAACGGACCGGCAAGATCGTCGAGGTCGGTGTCGGCCCCGAGGTCATGGGCCGCGTCGTTGACGCTCTCGGCAACCCCGTCGATGGCCTGGGTCCCCTCGGAACCACCCAAACCAGCATCGTCGAGCTCAAGGCTCCCGGCATCGTGCAGCGAAAGAGTGTGCACGAGCCGCTGCAGACCGGCATCAAGGCCATCGACTCGATGACGCCTGTTGGCCGTGGCCAGCGCGAGCTCATCATTGGTGACCGCCAGACCGGCAAGACCGCAGTCGCCGTCGACACGATCATCGCCCAGAAGGAGTTCAAGGACGACCCCAAGCGTCGCGTGCACTGCTTCTACGTCGCCATCGGCCAGAAGCAGTCGACGGTCGCCCAGGTCGTCGCCAAGCTCAAGCAGTACGGCGCCATGGAGTACACCACCGTCGTGTCCTCCCCCGCTGCTGACGCTGCTCCGCTCCAGTACATCGCGCCCTTCACCGGCGTGACCATGGCCGAGTACTTCCGCGACAACGGCATGCACTCCCTGGTCGTGTACGACGACCTCTCCAAGCAGGCCGTCGCCTATCGCGAGCTGTCCCTGCTGCTTCGCCGCCCGCCGGGCCGTGAAGCCTACCCGGGCGACGTCTTCTACTTGCACTCCCGGTTGCTCGAGCGCGCCGCCAAGATGGCGGATCGCGACGGCGGCGGCTCACTGACCGCACTGCCGATCATCGAGACCCAGGCCGGCGACGTGTCTGCCTACATCCCGACCAACGTGATCTCGATCACCGACGGCCAGATTTTCCTCGAGACCGACCTGTTCAACGCGGGCCAGCGTCCTGCGGTCAACGTCGGCATCTCGGTCTCCCGAGTCGGCGGCAGCGCGCAGATCAAGCCCATGAAGGAAGAAGCCGGTCCGCTTCGCCTGCAGCTGGCCAGCTACCGCGAACTCGCCGCCTTTGCCCAGTTCGCCTCCGACCTCGATGCGGCCACGCAGAAGCAGCTCAAGCGCGGCGCTGCGATGACCGAGATGCTCAAGCAGGGTCAGTACGAGCCCATGCCCGCCGAGCAGCAAGTCATCCAGATCATGGCAGGCAACCTCGGCCTCTACGACGACATGGACATCAAAGATGTCGTGCCGTTCGCCAACGCACTGTCCGACCATATGGCAGCCAACGAAGCCGACGACATGGCCAAGATCGCAGGGGGCACCTCCATCAAGAAGGGCGAGCTTCGCGAGAAGGTCTCTGCCGAGTTGAAGTCCTTCAAGTCGACCTACTCAGCCTGATTCTCTGAACCCGTAGCGGCGGTGTTCAACCGCCGAAATCGGAGCCACAATGGCCAATCTCAAAGAACTCAAAGGTCGCATCGTCGGCATCAAGAAGACGCGGCAGATCACCGCGGCCATGAAGCTCGTGGCCGGCGCAAAGCTGAAGCGTGCCACCGACCAGGCAAATGCTGCAAAGCCCTACGAGGACAAGCTGACCGAGGCGCTGATGCGCATCGCCGAAGGCGCGGGCAGCGAAGTCAGCCACCCGCTGCTGCAGCCCCGTGAAAAGGTGAGCAAGATCCTCATCTTCGCCATGACCGCAGACCGCGGTCTGTGCGGCGCGTTCAACAATGGCCTGATGCGACAGGTGATGTACTTCGTCGCAGAAAAGCAGAAAGAGGGGATTGAGGTCGACATCGTGCCCTACGGCACCAAGGCCATCAACTTCATGAAGGGCCGCCAGATTCCGTTCCTCGAGGGCGTGCCAGGGCACACCAAGATGGACAAAATGGAGCTCGTGCGTGGCCTGTCCACCCGCGCCCTGTCCGCGTTTGACGAGCATGGCTACGATGCTGTGTACCTCGTCGCCAACAAGTTCGTGAACACGCTAGTCCAGATCCCGCGCTTCACGCAGATCGTCCCCATCAGCGTCCCCGAGAGGGACGACGCCTCCGAGGCGGCGGACTACAGCTACGAGCCAGCTCCAGCCGAGCTGCTCGGCAAGTTGCTGCCGCTGTACCTGCGCACGCAGCTACTGCAGGCG
>CAYYHT010000411.1:0-7173 GCA_964471355.1 uncultured Enterobacteriaceae bacterium | reverse complement strand
TCGGCACGGCCATGCCAGGTGGCTGGCACGGGACCGTCGGCGTGTCCGGCAAAGGCGTACTGACCAAAGGGCGACAGCATGCCCAGGCCGTCGATCAACGCCCGGGCTGTGGGCAGGGGCAGCCAGCGATTGGCCCACTCTGCGTTGAGCATCCACGTGGCGAATAGCTCGTATAGATAGCCCCATGTGGGACGGGCCCGACCGTGCCGCAGACGCCGCACCAGCACCACTAGTGGAAGGGTGAGCGACCACCAGCTGACCCAGAATGCGAGGCGAGCGAGCACGAACATGTCCGACTCTTATCGGGCGAAGCGCCGCCTAGCACGTGACCTACTGCACACCCTTGGTGTAGATGACGAGTCCAAGCTCGTGCTGCGGTGAGCCACCGCCGACGGGAACCCGGATGCCATAGCTGAAGCCGCCCGCTTCGTTGAAGAAACCGAGGCCGCCTGTGATGGCGTGTTGATCGGTCATGTTCCAGCCGGCGCGAATGCGCACGATATCGGCGACCACCTCGCCTCCGGCACGCACATCTGGGGTGATTCCGCCGTCGAACTGCGCACCGCCATCGACCTCGATGCCGCCAATCCGGGGATTGCCCAGGCGCACTCCGGCCAGTACGCCGGTCGGTGTGTCCCGCGGGCTGTCAAAGGGCAGCAGATTGCGCCCGACCAAACCCATGGTGACAAACTCGCCCGCGCGTCCGGCGAGCCCGACGTCGACGTTCCCCGTCCAGCCGGTGCCGTCGCGGTCGTTGTCATAGGTGGCGACGGTGCCGCCGACTCCGATCACAAAGTCCCGATCGAGGAAGGGGTACGAGACCGCCCCCTGAAATTCGGTGTAGCGCTTGAAATTTGGAGGCAGCTCACCATCGACGACCCAGCCCGGCAGGTCGTCGTCGGTGTACGCCGGATTGGTGGTGATGCGCCGAAACGCGAGAGCAAGTGCCGTGCTCGAGGTGTTGGCATCGACCACCGAACCGGCCACCTCGAATTCGGTGCCAGCGCCAACAAAGGCCCCAATGTCATATCGGTCTGTCAGCCCTGCCGTGGCGGGATTGACCATGCTGGCACCGTTGTCGAACGGGTTGGCAACGAGGGCTGCACCTACCGCAATTCCATCTGGAGTCAGCAGATCGTCGCCGGCCATGGCAGGCTTGATCAGCAATGCGACAACGAACAGGAACATGTGGGGGATTGCCAGGGTCGAGAGATGTGACTAGATGGGGCGGCTCCCCCATATCCGCTTGGGGCCAACAAGGAGGTACTCATGGAACCGGAAGACGCTGACATCTACCGTGGACTGCTGAACGACCGACTCGAGGCGCTTCTGCAGGACGCAGGCCACACCCTGAGTTCGCTCACTGAGCAACGCGAAGCACTCACCGATACCGTCGACATCGCCGCCGACGAGACCAACCGCGACTTTGTGTTGCGCCTTCAGGACCGCGACCGCCGTCTGGTCAACAAGATCCGCGAAGCGCTCAAGCGCATCGATGACGGCGAGTACGGCATCTGCGTGGCCTGTGGTGACGACATCGTCGGGCGCCGCCTGATGGCACGTCCAGTGGCCACACACTGCATCGACTGCAAGACCGAAGCCGAGCAGGTCGAGCTACGCCGGCGCGTCTTCTAGCAACCTGGCAACAGCCGCCAATCCCGCCGTCAGGCACGCGGGACCTGGCTGCAAGATGATGCTCGGGTCCAGCTCGTGCATTCGGCCGTTTTCGACCGCGCTCACGCCAGCAAGGCGCGTGCGCGTCGCCGCCTCGTCAAAGGCTTTGCCACACCAGCTGGCCAGCAACACCTCGGGGTCGGCCTGCCGAACCTCGTCGACCGTGACGAAGCGATCCTTGGCGAGCTTGCCTCGGCTGCGATCCGCAAAGACATCTGTGCCGCCCGCCAGCTCGATCAGCTCGCTGACCCACTCGATGCCGGCGATCATCGGGTCATCCCACTCTTCAAAATAGACTCGGGGCTTGATCTGCCGCTTGGCGGCCTGGTCCGCGGCGGCCTCGAGTCCCGCAATGTAGCCGTCAACCAGTACCTGTGAGCGGTCAGCGGCATCGACCAGCCGGCCAACTGCACCGATCACATCCAAGATCTCCTGCAGGCTGCGCTGGTTGAAGATCAGCACCTGCTGGTTCGCCTTGATGAGTTGTTGGGCCAGATCGGCCTGGATGTCGCTGAAGCCGATGACCAAGTCGGGCTTGAGCGCGCAGATCTTGTCCACCGACCCACCAATGAAGGCACTGACCACCGGCTTGTCGCGCTTGGCCTGTGGCGGCCTCTCGGTGTAGGCGCTGATGCCCACGATGCGCTGCTGCTCACCGAGTGCATACAGAATTTCTGTGGGCTCTTCGGTCAGGCAGACGATGCGCTGCGGTCCACGGCTGGCAGTCCAGGTCATTACAAGGCCGCTTAATGGAGGACAGACCATGTTCCATCACGTCGTGACGTTCAGCTTGAAAGAAGGCGCCGACGCCGGTGTCACAGCCGAGCGACTGCGCAGCCTCGCCCACACCGTCGAGTCTGTGAAGCACATCGAGGTCGGCATCGACATCGGCCGCACCCCGCGCTCGGTTGACTTGGCCCTCATCACACGCTTTGCAGACCGCGATGGCTACCAATCCTACGCGGTGCACCCCGCTCATAAAGAAGTGCTGGCCTACATGGGGACGGTGGTGACCAATGCATCGGTCGTCGACTGGTCCGACTGATTCAGCCGACTCCCAGCAGGGGCGCTCCGACGAGAAACGCAAGCAAGCCGATCGGGTAGACAAAGCCGACATTGGCCATGTTCGAGCCCGTCAGGTTGTCCAGGGCCTCTTGGGTGTCGTCCAGACTGTGCAGCTTCCCCTCCTTCTTTGCTGCTGAATACACGGCAAAGAAACTGACCATTTCAGGAATGCTCGTGACGACTCCTAGAATCCAGCCGGCAATGGCCGGGTGAATGCCCAGCTGCTGCACCACTTCGGCTGTTGCGTTGCCCAAGAAGAAGCCGGCAACCGCAATGGCGAACAGCGCAGAAAGGGCAATCGTGACGCCGAAACCCACGCTTCCAACAGTTTTTTCTGCTGGTTCCTCTTCTTCAGATGGCGGGTTCACCATCTTGTCCACGACCTGGTAGATCACAAAGAATCCCAGCAGCACCGGGACCAGTGCCCAGTGAGTGTCCTCGCCGGTCTGCATCAGCACGATGGGCACAATCACGGCAGCCGTCGCGAAGCCCACCTCATCGGCGAAGCGCCTGTTGAACAGCTCGCCGAGCTGGCCGTAGTAGACGACCGCCATGAGCATCAGCGCCATGTTGATGATGTTCGAGGCGGCGATGTTCCACAGCCCTGCTTCCCAGACGCCCGCGAGTCCCGCCGACACCAAGCAGACCAGCTCGGGCACCGACGTCGCGTAGCCGGTGACCTGACCGCGGGCCTTGGCGCTCCAGTGCATGGCGCTGGCGATGTTGTCGATGCCGCGCAGCAAGCCCGTCTTGACGAACAGAATGATGGCCGCCGCCGAGACGATCATGATCAAAGGGGCCATTGCGTTCCTCGGGTGGACTGTACCCCGTGGCGGACCAGGAGACGCGATGAACGGTCGACGAGGCACACCAACCCCGGCTGGAACGTCTAGGCGCCTAGGTCTGCAATGCCCGGGCCCTGCGCCCCCGCATCGGAAGTGAGGGAGACGACCACCGGTGGCCACTGACGCTGGTAGCGCAGCAGCAGATCGGCACGGGCCAGCTCGACTGGGCGAATGACGATGCCGGCCAGGGCGACCAAGCCGTAGCCGGTCAGCACCGAACCAAGCCCGCCAAGCAGCGCCATGGCAAAGCCCCCGTGCATCCAGCTGGCAAACAGGCCACCGACAAATGGCGAGCCGAACAAGGCAAAAAAGAACAGCAGGCCGACGATGACCCCCAGCCGCTGAGCGAGCTCGACCTGGCCTCCAAAGCGGTCTGCGAGGTCGGCCCCGACCAGCCGATCGAGCTCGTCGGGGGATGTCTCCCACGCCTCGACTGCGTAGCTGCCCGGCGGTACGGTCGTTTGGCCGGCCTGCGGGTACACACCGTCTTGCCAGTTGGCGCCGGCGAACATCAGTCCGCCGGTGGGCACCTGCAGCACTCCGGTGTGGATGGTCAATGCCTCGTCGCGCAACTCGGAGCTGGGGGGATCATCGACAAACAAGCGAATGACCGCGCGGTCCCGTCCTCGCATGCCATAGCGCAGCGCCTTGCCCGCTTGCAGCAACTCACGCAGGTCACCACCGGCGAACTGCTTGTCCATCAAGATGTGCATGCCCGAGTGCTTGGGGCTGGTGAGGTCGGCCTTCATCGGCGCACAGCTAACCGGACCAAACCTGACCACACCTAGCGTTACCCTCGCGTCTGAAGAGGCCTCGAGATGTACGCCCAGATCGCCGTCGCCCGTCCTGTCGGAGGGCCGTTTACCTACAGCGTTCCCGCTTGGATGAGCGAGCTGAAGCTGGGGCATGTGGTGTTGGTGCCGTTCGGAAAGCGCGGTGCCGAGACGGGCTACTGCGTGGGCTTTATCGAGACGCCCAGCTTCGATCCCAAGCGCATCAAGTCCATTCAGCGCATGCTCGATCCCACCCCGGCCTTCGATGCGCGCCAGCTCAAGTTCTTTCAATGGATGAGCAACTACTACCTGGCCAGCCTGGGCATGGTCATCCAGACCGCACTGCCCTCGCAGATTCGCGCCAAGACCCTGACCGTGCTCGAGCCCACCGACGAAGGCGTCGAAGCGCTGACGGCAGACTGGGCCAAAGATGACCATGCACAGGTGCTGCGCGAGATCATCGCGCGGCCGGGCCTGACCCGACGAGGGGTCACCCGGCGACTCGACGGCGAGCTCGACAAGGACGAGGTCAAGCGCGCCATCGACGCACTGATTCGCAAGTCCTGGGCGGTCTGGGCAGACAAAGAGGTGCGCGAGACGCGCTCGATGATCAAGACCGTCGAGCTGTCGGTCAGCCCCGACAAAGCCCTCGACCTGCTGCCTCGGGCCGGAGTTCGGCAGCGGGCACTGATCGCAGCCCTGCATCGGGCCGGCGAACCCGTCGATCTGCGCCAGCTGGTCAGCGACCAGGGTGCCACCGCACGCACCGCTCTCAAGAAGATGGAAGCCGCGGGGGTCGTCACCTTCGCCGAGCGAGAACAGCGCGACGTGCTCGCCGATGCCCCCGCACTCGGTGCGAGCGTGCCACCACAGCTCAACGAGTGGCAGGTCGCCGCACTGGCAACCCTGGCCGAGCCCGGTGCCGCCGGTCCCCATTTGCTGTTCGGAGTCACCGGCAGCGGCAAGACCGAGGTGTTTCTCGGCGCCGCCCAGACCGCCCTGGACCGCGATCGACAGGTGCTGGTGCTGGTGCCCGAGATCGGCCTGACCCCCCAGTTGGTCGGTCGCTTCAAGGCGCGCTTCGGCGAGACGGTCGCAGTGCTGCACAGTGGTCTGACCGGCTCAGAGCGCCTGGCCGAGTGGCGACGCATCCGTGCCGGAGACGCCAAAGTGGCTGTGGGCGCTCGCTCGGCCCTTTTTGCACCCTTCCGCGATCTGGGGCTCGTCGTCGTCGATGAGGAGCATGACGACTCCTACAAACAGGACGACGGCGTCCGGTACAACGCCCGGGACCTCGCCGTTGTGCTGGCGCGCGAGCACAACTGCCCGGTCGCTCTGGCGACGGCGACCCCATCTCTCGAGAGCTGGCACAACATGCAGCAGGGCCGGTACGAGCTGCTGCACCTGCCCGAACGCGCCACACCCCGCGCTGTGCCCAATGTGCAGCTGGTCGACATGACCGAAATCGAGGTTGCCGATGACGGGCGGCGTCCCATCTTCGCGCCCCAATCCCTCAAGGCGCTGCGCGAGACCTTCGCCGCCGGCGGCCAAGGCATCGTGCTGTACAACCGCCGTGGCTACGCGACCATGGTCGAATGCACCAGCTGCGGAGGCACCTATGAGTGCCCGAACTGCGGCATCACCATGACCCTGCACCGGCACGCGGGCATCATGTCGTGCCACTACTGCGGCCTCAAGCGGCCGTTCAACTCCCAGTGTCCGGCCTGTGGCAAGCAGTCGATGGACGAGCTTGGCAAGGGGACCGAGCGCATCGAAGAAGAGGTGCGGGCCCTGTTTCCGGACGTGCCCACAGCACGCATGGACGCCGACACCACGGCGGTCCGCGGGTCGCACCACACCATCCTGTCGGACTTCCGCGACGGCAAGACCAAGCTGCTGGTGGGCACTCAGATCGTCGCCAAGGGCCACGACTTTCCCGACGTGCACACCGCCGTGGTGATCAGCGCCGACCACGGCCTGCGCATGCCGGACTTTCGGGCGTCCGAGCGCACCTTTGCCCTGCTCATTCAGATGGCCGGAAGAGCCGGGCGCGGCGACGTGCCGGGCAAGGTGCTGGTCCAGACCTGGGCTCCAAAACACTACGTGCTGGGGCATCTCGACGACGTCGAGGGCTTTTTGTCCCGCGAGCTGCGGCTGCGCCAGACCCTGCGCTATCCGCCCTATACGCGCATGTGCCTGGTTCGCCTGGACGGGGTCAACCGGCAGGCCGTGACCGAGATCTCACACAAGCTCTCCCGCCAGCTGCGCGAAGCGGCCGACCACTTCGAAGGCGTCGGCGTGCTGGGTCCTGCACAGGCTGCCATGGCCAAGCTGGTCGGGCGATGGCGCTGGCAGATCGTGCTGCGCGGCCTCAATGTCGGCCACTTCCGCCGCTACATGCGGGCAGTGCACGCCCCCCTACAAAAGGCCAGCCGCAAAGGGGTCCGAGTCAGCTGGGACATCGATCCCCGCAATCTGATGTAGCCTCCCGCCTCTGGAGGATGCGCAATGGCTCGCACACTGATGGCCCTGGTCATGATCGGCACCACACTCAGCGGCTGCAACGAGGGGTACGTCGCCGAAGATCTCGGCGGTCAGAACACAGGAGAGCGGGGCATCATCGATCAGCGGTGACCGCGTCGACGATAGGCGACGTGTAGGTGGCCTGGACCTTGAGGCCAAGCGGGTCTACGCCAACCTGATCGACGGCGTGGATCGTGACCATCGTCGGAATCGTTGGTGGGTCCTCGCTCCAATCGACGGAACCAGCGAGGCCGCCTGTGTCGACCGGACCGAGTCGGTCCCTCAGACTGAGG
>CAYYHT010000410.1:0-7198 GCA_964471355.1 uncultured Enterobacteriaceae bacterium | reverse complement strand
CCGCAGCGTGTTGGCGTCGGCTTCGTCGGGCGTGCCAGCATCTGAGTCCAGCAGTCCACGCATCGAGACCGCCAGCAAGATCAGGGCTCGCCGTGCGACACGAGTGGCACTGGGCGGCTGCAGGCCGGCGCCAAACAGCAGTCCCTCGCCGCGACTGTCGCGCACCTCGCCATCGGACAGGACGCACACGCCGTCGGTGGCGCCCGTCAGCGTCGCGACGAAGCGCATGATGCCCGGGTCTGCTTCGAAGTCGGGCTCAATCGTCATGCCGAAGACCGAGCCTGTGTGCAGAATCCGCAAGACCAGCGCCTCGGACCCGCCCTTGCTGCGCACGTAGCCCATGAAGCCCTGCAGGTGCTGCCCCATCTCACCTGTGGGCATGCGGCTGAGGGCTATCTGTGCTCCGGCGAAGCGCACGACGGCCCGATCTGGATCAGAGGCCTCGATGGTGGCACCCTCTCCGGCGAGCCGCTGCAGCAGCTCTGGACGGGGAAGGATGGGGATCGGGGCGTAGACGGTGGCGTTGTCGGGCATGAGGGCTCCCTATCGGGTCCGCCGCCGCCGGGTTGCAGGAGGAGCCGTTAGGCGCCCGCTATGTGGTTGTTTCCGCTAATAGCGCTGGCCTGCACGGGCGGCGACGCGCCTGTGGTGGAGCCGGAAGTTCCGGTCGTGGTCGAAGCGCTGGAGCCGCCCAAAGTTGAGCCCCCAGAGCGAGTCACCCTGGCAGCTGTGGGGGATCTCGTGCCCCACCAATCGGTGCTCGGCACCGGTCGCGAGCTTGGTTGGTCGGTGGTGTTCGAGGACATGGCCCCCCTGGCGACTGAAGCCGACGTGGCCTTTGTGAACCTCGAGACCCCGGTCGCTCCCGACACCGGAGCGTGGAATACCGGCCACCGCAACATTGTGTTCAACGCGCCGGCCGACGTGCTTCCGGCCCTCGCAGGGGCCGGATTCGATGTGGTCGCCCTGGCCAACAACCACGTCTACGACCAGGGGGTGGCGGGCATGTTGGAGACCCAGCGCCGGGTCACCGAGGCGGGAATGACCCCGGTGGGCGCGGGCACGACCCCAGCCGAGGCCCGTCAGGCTCACGTGGTCACCGTTCGCGGGGTTCGGGTGGCCTTCTTGGCGACAATGGACATCTCGAACAAACAACGGACCTGGGTGCCGTCGCAGACGCACCGGCGGGGGGGCGAGGACTTCGATCCGCCTCCCGAAGAGGGCTTCGCCTTTGTCGCCGGTCCCAGCTGCTTCACGGACTGTGGCGTGTTTCGCCCAGCCATCTTCCACCCGGCCGACGAGCCGATGTTGTTCGCCGCCATCAAGGCGGCCCGCCAGCAAGCCGATTTTGTCGTGCTCTCCTTCCACTGGGGGGTGCAGTACGAGACGACGCCTCGGCCGGAGTACCCGCCACTGGCCGAGCGGCTGATCGACGCCGGTGTCGACGTCATCCTCGGACACCACGCCCACGTCGTGCAGCCCATCGCCACGCACACGGCTCCAGACGGCCGCGAGGGAGTCATTGCCTACAGCCTGGGCAACTTCGTCTCGAACATGGCCTCGGAGTACCGCTTGGGTCATCGGGACAGCAACGGCAACACCCGTGACGGCATGCTGCTGCAGCTCAGTTTCGTCAAGGGACCCGGCGACGAGCGCAGCGTCGAGGATGTGAGGGTGGTTCCGCTGTGGACCGACAGCCAGCGCGGCGGACGCCCCGGGGGACCCAGGGTTGCGGTGTCTCCACACGAGGCATTGGTGGCGCGCACTCCAACCGAACAACAACCCGCGGTCCAACAGCTGCTGACCCGCCGCCGCCAGGTGATGACGGACATCGTCGGGGAGCAGTGGATGGCCAAGCCGGAGGGTGTGGCCAAATCCGAATGAATCTCGACCTTTCAGCGATAGAAGTTTCGTTTCTGACCGATTGGGTAGGCGGGATCACCAATCCCGCGGAGGACGCCGGCGCATGTCCGCTTCGCATGCCCAAGAACACCCAGCACAAACGCCGTACGGGGGACTGTATCGGCAGAAGCTGATCGAGATCGCCATGGCGACGGTCTTTGCGTCGTGCGCGGTCTTTGCGGTGATGCGTCTGGCCGCTCAGCTTGCGACTGGGCTGACCACGCCATGGTGGGGCAACGCCATTGGTGCTCTGTGCATTGCGCTGCTGTACCAGTGGTATCGGCGGGATCGCGCCGCACGCACAGGCGTGGCGGTGCACGTCAACGCGATCGTGACCTTGTTGGCGCTGATGATTCCGGTTGCCTACGGCATGGGCTCGTCCATCTGGTGGATGTCTCTGGTTGCCTTCGCCACGGCCTTGATGGGCACTCGGCGTGAGGCGGCCATCTGGGCGACCATTGCCTTGTGCGCCGTGGTCTTTGCGTCGGTGATGGAGTCTTGGGTCCAGATCGCCGGCTCGGCCGGGGAGTCAGAGCTCGAGCAGTACGCGTCGCGCATCGCCTTCACCTTTGTCATGGGGGCACTCGGGCTCGGGTTCAAGGCGGCGGCAGACACCCACGCCCACGAGCTCACCATTGCTCGCGCTGAGGCCGAAGCATCGAGCCACTCAAAGGCGCTATTCCTCGCCAACATGAGCCATGAGATTCGCACGCCCATGAACGGTGTGATCGGCATGACGGGACTGCTGCTGGACACCGAGCTCTCGCACCAGCAGCGCGCTCGAGTCGAGACGATTCGCCGGTCCGGAGACGCCTTGTTGACCCTGATCAACGACATTCTCGACCTGTCCAAGATCGAGGCGGGCAAGCTCGACATCGAGCCTGTGCCATTCGACCTCTTCGTGGTCATGGATGATGTGGTGTCGCAGCTGGCCGAGGCCGCTACGGCGCGACGCACCGACATTGTGCCGGATTACCGGGCAGAGCGACGCCGCTGGATCGGCGACCCGGGCCGCATTCGGCAGGTTCTCACCAACTTGGTCTCGAACGCCGTGAAGTTCACCGAGGGCGGACAGGTGAGTGTCACCGTGGATGAGATCGCAGCTGGCGTCCAGATCACCGTCAAAGACAGCGGCATCGGCATTCCTCAGGATCGCATCGAAGCGATGTTCCAGCGGTTCACTCAGGCCGATGACTCGACGACCCGAACCTACGGCGGCACGGGGCTGGGTCTGTCCATCTCACAGCAGCTTGTCGGCTTGATGGGGGGAGAGATCGGGGTCACCAGCGAGGTCGGAGTGGGCTCGACTTTCTGGTTCACGCTGGTCCTGCAGGCCGATGTGTCGACTCCGACGCCGGTGCGACGGATCTCGGGGCCGCCCGCACCCGCCAAGCGCAACACCGCGGCGAATGCGGAGGGGGCGCACCGGCCCACCGACCTGCGGGCGCGAGTGCTGGTGGTCGACGACAATCGAATCAACCAGATGGTCGCCCGAGGCATGCTCGAGAAGCTCGGATGCCGGGTCGAGCTGGCTGCCAACGGTGAGGAGGCAGTGAGCATGGTGCAGACGATGCCCTTCGACGTGGTGCTCATGGACTGCCAGATGCCCGTGATGGACGGCTACAAAGCCACGAAGGTCATTCGCTCCAGTGGACTGAAGCTGCCCATCGTGGCAGTGACGGCGAGCGCCATGGAAGGAGACCGCCAGCGGTGTCTGGAGGCGGGAATGGACGACTACCTGACCAAGCCGGTTCGCGCCGAGGCGCTTGCGCAGGCCATGCTTCGTTGGGCCGGTGTGCGCTAATGCCACGAAATCTCGAGTGAGCCGCTGTTGCGGCGGGCGAGCATGGCGTCGGAGCCCCGCGTTGCTAGGATGGGCCCATGAAGATTGCGGTTGCAGGCTATTTCGTGCGGTTTCCGGGGGCGCTGGGTCGGTTCATGACCCGACGAGAAGCCGCTCGCTGGACCCGACGTCGGGCCAAGTTGAGTCCGCTGCAGCGCAGGCTGCACGCCATCGTGGTCGAGAACCTGGTGCGGTCCGCAGACCCATTGACTGCTACTGCGGTGGCCAAGCTCGCAGACGAGCCCGAGGCGGACGTCGCCGCAGCCCTTGAGAACCTGCACACCTGGCTCGGGTTCATCGCGCTGAACGACGATGGTGCGGTGGAATGGGCCTATCCGGTGACCGTGGCCGACACGCCGCACCGGCTCACCCTGGACACCGGCGAGCAGATCACCCCGGCCTGTGCCGCAGACGCCGTCGCGGCGCTCTACGTGCAAAGCCGACTGCAGGGGCGCCCGCTGAGTGCGACGCTGTTGACAACCTGTGCGCAGTCCGGCAGAGCACTTGAGATGCGGGTCGACAGCGACCTGAACATCGAGGTGCAGACACCGGGGGCCACGCCGGTGGTCTCGGTCCCGCTGGTCAACTTCAAGAAGCTGGGCCTGACGGTCATCTACGACGCGCTTTGACGCCGTTGCCTCTTCTTCTGGTCAGAAGAACAAGCCAAGCAGTACCCCATTCCCGGTCGCGTGGTGTACGGCAATCTCGCTGAAGTCGCCCAGCTGCAGCGAGTCTTGCAGAACGGCCTGTTCGGATTTGAGGACTAGGAGTCGTCCGCCCAGGTGTCGAGCCGATCTGACAGCCGCTGACGCCCGGGCCAATCGGGCGGCACCTGCGCCAGATGTTCCCGCGCCAGATGCCGACTCAGGCGCAGCTCACGGGCATCTTGGCGCTCTGCGGCACGCCCCAAGCGGCGTGTGTAGTGGATGGCGAGGGCCAGATGGGCCTCGGGAACCTGTGGGTCATGGCTCAGGGCGACTGCGACGGCCTGCTCGAAGCGCAGGTCTTGGACGTCGGCCAGCAAGTCCTGTTGCTGTGCATCGGCTAGCTGGCCCTCTGCGCGCAATTTCGCCGCCTTTCGCCTGAGCTTCGCTGCACCGCGCCGGGCCATGGAGGCCGCTGTCAGGGCGCTCTGGCTCTCGGCATGCCGCTCCTCGCCCGCGAGCCACTCGTGCAGGGCTGCGGCCAAAGCGCGGGCATCGGGAGGGCGCTCGTTCGGGTCGCGGGCGAGAGCAGACTCGGCGATGGCCACCAAGCGGCGGGGAAGCACCGGGCCATCCCGTCGCGCCACGAGTGGGACGCGATGCCCAGAGGCGGCCCGTTGCACGACCTCTTTGGAGGAATGTCCGGCCACCGGCGGAGCGCCGGTCAGGACGAACGCCAGCAGCGCTCCCAGGGCGTACACATCGGTTCTTCGATCGATCAGGTGAGTCTCACCACGCGCTTGTTCGGGCGCCATGAAGGCCGGTGTGCCCATGACTGCGCCGAACAACGTCTGGCGCGCGCTGTCCCCGTCATGGCTCGTCTCGGCTCGGTCTCTCTTGCCAAGGACCAGTGCGATGCCCCAGTCCACGACCAGCACTTCGCCGAAATCGGCGACGACCACGTGCTCGGGCTTGAGGTCTCGATGGACCACGCCGTGATGATGGGCAAAGGCCACGGCTTGGCACACGCGGTGGATGACCGACACCAACCGCCGCAAGGTCCAGCCGTCTTCGGTGTGCCCCCAAACGTCTCCCGACGCGGCGTGCACGCTCTTCGTCAGAAGGTCGAGCGATGCCCCTCGCACCTCCTTCATGGTGTAGTACAACCGCCCGTCTGCCAGGCGCCCAAGCTCGTGCACGGGCACAATGGCGGGATGGTCTAGGCGTGCGGTGACTCGCGCTTCCTGAATGAAGCGCTTGAACAGCGTCCCGTGTCTGTCGGTCCGGCCGCGGTTGAGGACCTTCATGGCCATAAAACGGCGCAGATCTCGGTCTCGCACGCGGTAGACGCGGCCACCCGAGCCCTTGCCGAGCTCTTCGTCGACCTCGTAGCGCCCCGCTGAGCCGTCTCGGGCATCGGGCCCTACCCAGGCCCCAAACGCCAATGGAGCGTCGTCCTCAGTCGCGACCGCGCCCGCGATGTGGATGGCCAACTCGCCAGTGAGCTCTCCGCCAGATTCGGCCTCTGAGTCGGCAATCAACAGACGCTGCACCATGTCCAGCAAGGTGTCATCACCCGTCGCGGCCAACCGCAGCGCCTGCTTTCGTTGGTGAGCGGGAAGGTCCAGCATCTCTTCAAACAGCTGCCGGGCTCGTCGAAGGCGGGCGACGTCCATGGCTAGACCAACAGGTCGGCAAGAAAGGCACGCGCAAAGCGCCAGGTCCGGTCCACCTTGCGCGGGCTTACCCCAAGGGCCTCCGCCGCCTCGGGCACCGTCAAACCACCAAAGGTGCGCATGGTCACCAGCTCTGCCGCCATGGCGTCCACGTTGTGCAGCATGGTCAATGCCTCGTCGAGGGCGACGATGTCGAACTCGAGCCCGGGAACTTGCAGCCCGGACATCGTGGTCAGCTGGGGGTTGTTGCCGCGCTTGTCGCTGGCCTGGGCCCTGGCACGGTCGGTCAGAATCTGGCGCATGGCCTTGGCGGCGGTGGCGAGGAAGTGCAAGCGGGAGTCGTAGCGTCCGTCGCTGCGGTCCAGCTTCATCCACGCTTCGTGCAGCAGGACCGTGGGCTGGATGGTCTGATGTCCGCGTCCCCGCTCGGCGTAGATTCGCCGTGCGATAGCGTGCAGGTGTTCGTAGGTGTTGGTGTCGAGGGCGGCCACGGGACTCCCGGCAGCACAGGGTACCGCCAGAAACGCAAAAGGAGGTCCGAGACCTGTAGCCTCGGACCCCACGCGCTCGATGCTCGATCTATTCGGCCAGGTAGTGGAGCGTTACCGCCACCGAATCGATGTCGAGCGTCGCGGTGTCGCCGACACCATTCACCGATGCTGTCTCGGCAAATCGCAGCATCATCTGGGCGCGATCTTCGGACCCGTCCCGATCCGCGAGCGCGCCCATGAAAATGTGGCTGACGTCGCTCGTCTTGACTTCGAGTGCTGCATTTCCGGACAGGGACTCGGGCGCGCCTGTCGCCGGTGTGTCATACGAGTCTCCGGTGATCTCGCGGAAGCTCACCGGTTCGGCGTAGATCGAGCCGAGGTAGACATAGGGCAGACCCGCGACGGCCACCTGTTCAGCCGCCAGCGTCGCTTCTGAGGCGATGGCGCCTTCGGGCAAGTTGCTCAGATCGAAGGTCAGGAGCGCGCGCATCGACTCGTCGACCAGGACGCCCGAGTCGCCCACGTACAGGTTGCCGCCTTGGTTGTGCACATTGCCGTTGCCCATGACGGTGCGGGTCAACGCCAGGTCGGGCTCCAGCTCCACCTTCATGCGCTTGGCCGTCTCGAAGCTCCAGACAAGCG
>CAYYHT010000409.1:0-7199 GCA_964471355.1 uncultured Enterobacteriaceae bacterium | reverse complement strand
CGCGCTGATCGGAGCCGGGCACATCACTCTGGTTCAGTCCTATGCCGACCGTCTCAAGGCGGCGGAGTACGAAGTGCGCCCGCCCGACGCAGACACCAAAGACGAAGGCGGCCCCGCCAAGATTCCGCAGCCCACCGAACGCATCACCCAATGGGGTGGTACGGGCGGCCTGCCATGGGGCCTCGGCGTGGTGCTGATCACCGCCGGTGCCGTCATGGCCCGCAAGGCCATCGCCGCTGACAATGCGGGCACCTCTGATGCCGCTGGGGCCGACGAATCCGTTGACCGCGTCGACTTCCAGCAGATGCTCGACACCACCCTGGCACGCATCGACAAGCTGATCGCCGACGCCGCCGACCTCGAGATGGACGACGACGCACCGGTGCTGCGCGCCGAGATCGACGCCATCTTCCTGGACCTGCTGCAGCCTGCCGTCGACCAACGTGGCCGCTTTGTGGCCCGCCATGGTCTGTCGGTCTTTGCGGGCTACTTCAGTCCATTCGCAGCGGGCGAGCGCAACCTGGCCCGCTCTTGGTCGGCGCTGACCGATGGGCACGCCGTCGTCGGACGAGAGGCCCTTGGCCGAGCACGGGCATCCTTCCAAATGGCGGACGAGGCCTGGAAGAAGGCAGAGGCTAGCCTGGGCTGATGCAAACAGAACGGCCAAAACAGGGCATTGACGTCCTGATCGAGCGCTCCGAGCAGCCCATGCTGTTCCTCGCTGCTGTGGCCGTCGTCATCTACCTGATGGAGCTCAAGGGCGTCTGGATCGGCCTGGGCATCGAACAGCCCTATCTGTACGGAGCACTCGCCATCGATGTGCTCTTCGTCATCGATCTGTTGGTCAAGGTCGCCGTCCAGGGCCGCACCTACATCATGGGCCCGTGGTTCCTGATCGACTTCTTCTCGAGCCTGCCGATTCTCGCCCACCTGACGATGGTCCCGCTGCGCGGACTGCGCTTTGTGCGTACATTCCGGCTGTTCCGCGTTCTGCGGGCATTGCGAGCGCTGCGAGTGCTGCGAACCCTGCGCGTGCTCGACACCGAGCTCGGTGGACCATCAAGCGACCTCGAAGCGCGCGAACAGAGTCGCCTCGACAGGGCGTTGTCCGTCATCGTTCTAGGCTACGTCGCGTTCTTTGTCGGGGTCACTGCAGGGGGACAGACGTCCAACAGCGACGAGTTCTGGCTCGTTCTCGGGTCCGTGGTGGGCATGTGCGTCATGCTGGTGGTCGTGCGCTTCTTGCTGCCCACGATCGCAGCGCGGCAGGTCCGCGGGCTGCTCAACGTGGCGCTGCCACACCAGGTGGCCGCGCACTTCCTCGAAGACCCCGACTCCTACGACCGAACGGTCTCGGGTCCAGCCACCATCATCTTCTGCGACATCGCGGGCTTCACGACCGCGGTCGAGACGCTCGGTGACGACACCGACACCCTCAAGAAGCACCTCGAGGCAGCGATGGACGCCATTGTCGAGGCCCACATCGAACAGGACATGATCGTCGACAAGTTCATCGGCGATGCGGTCATGTCCTTCCGAGGCGGCGAGCACGTGAACGGAACCGCTGAGGAGCACGCCGCCCGCGTTGTTCTGGGCGCCCTTGCCGGGGCCAGAGCCCTGCGCGAGCAAAACAACCCGATGTTCAAGTCGGTCAAGACAGGCGGTGCGAGCGCTGTGGACGCGCTGATCGGAACCTTCGGCACCCAGCGCCGCTTGGCCTACACCATCCTGGGCGATCGGGTGAACCTCGCCGCACGACTCGAGGGCGCGTGCTCCAAAGTCGGCGCCAACAACCTGTTCTGTGCCCGCACCAAGCAGCTGACCGAGGGCGTCAAGCAGATCACGTGGCGCCGCATTGGCTACCTGTCGGTGACGGGCAAACAAGAGCACATCGAGGCCTTCGAAGCCTATGAAGCGGGGGTCGACGTCTCGTGGGTCGGGGACTTCGAGGCGGCGGTGAGCCTGTTCGAGAGCAGCGACTTCAAGCGCGCGCTAGCGGCATTCGAGGCGGTCGACGCCAAGCGGACCCACGGCGACGGTCCCTCCCGGACCTACATCGCCGCCTGTCGCCAGTTCATGACAGAGGGCACCTCCGAGGACTGGCGCCCGGTCTTGGTCACGCGCAAGTAGCGCCGGCGAGACGAAGCTCGCCCCTCGTTGGCTACGGTCCTACTTTCGGCACACTGCGGTGCTTCCGCTGACTTCACAGGTGTGATCTCCCCAGGCGATGGGGCGAACCTTGGCCGGTGGACCGCCACCGGTGAACGTCAGCGTGCAGTTTTCGTGCGGTACGTCCGCGAAGCTGAAGCTGTCCCCAGACAATGCCGCCTTGCGCATGACGTTGTCACCACAGGACAGGCTGGCCTCGGTGGGACTGCCCGCTGCGAGCTTGAGCGTGATGCCGCGAGTGTGGGAGCCCGACGTACACCCGGCGAGGCCGCAGGCCCACACTCCAGAGGTCACACTGCCGACCGAGGCACCCACGCTGGCACTGCACGAGCCCGGCGCCTCGATGTTCACCTGGTTGTTGGTGACCTGGTAGACCAGCACCGAGCCGTCGCAGTCCAAGGCCAGCTGGCTGATCGGAGCGGGAGCCTGAATCTCGAGCATCTCGGCGTCGCCGGTGAGGTCGCAGCCGCTGGTCGAGCACGTCACTTTGCCGGTCTGCGGCAGCACCGCCACAGATTTCCAGATGGTGACCGCGCACTGGTTTGGCGAAGGATTCATCATCACGGGCGCCTTGTGCACAACGCCGCCCTCACCGCAATCGAGCTCGATCTCATCGCCATCGACAAGTGAGATGGACATCGTGTTCGCAGATGCCGAGAATGCCAGCAACAGGGACAGAATCATGGGGACCTCCACGGCAGAGCCTACTCGCTCAGCAAGACCCGCAGGTCCATGACATTGGTCCCAGTCGGTCCTGTGCGCACCAAATCCCCCGCCGCCTGTAGGGCCGTGCCGCTGTCAAACCGCTGCAGTGCACGATTGGCGTCGAGACCGCTGGCGTTGACGCGCCGCATGGTCTGCCCATCGACAAGACCTCCCGCATCGTCTGTTGGGCCATCCGTGCCGTCGGTTCCGACCGACATCAGCGCCCAACCGGCCTTGCCAGCCAAGCGAACGGCGACGTCGAGCGCAAAGTGCTGGTTGCGACCGCCGCGTCCCGGATTCGAGAGCTCCAGCGTCGTCTCTCCGCCGCAGATCACCGCGGTGCCCGGATTCATCGATGCGAGCACACGAGCCATGACCGCCCCGTGGTCACCAAAGCCATCGACATGGACCACCGAGTAGCCGCGAGCGTCGGCCGCGGCAGAGGCAGCAGCCACCGCCATCTTCCAGTCTGCGACCACGTCGAGACGGTCCCCGCCGATGGTCGGGCCTGACCCCACAAAACGCGCCTCGTCAGGCACATCGGACAACACCAGCGTCCAGATGCCTGCGGGTCTGGCGGCACGGCTCAAGCCACCGTTCTTGATGCGGCTCCACGACCCGCGCATCGTGTTCATGGCTTCGATGCCGACGCCGGTGTTCAGCAGCATCTGTGTGCGCGCTTGGACTCCGGCCAAGTCCAGCTGCGCGATGGGAGCCGTCCACAGCGAGGACGCGCCGCCGGAGAGCACGCAGATCACCAAGTCCGCTGACCCCAGTCCGCCCACCAACTCCAGTGTGCGCGCGGCCGCATCGACCGAGCGCTCATCGGGTACAGGATGCGAGGCGAACAGTACGTCGAAGGGCAGATCATGATGCCCAGCAGCATGCCCGTCCTTGGTGGTGACCAAGCCGCCCAGGCACCGCTGACCCAGGGCCGCCACGACCGGCCTCGCCATGGCCACCGCCGCTTTGCCCGCACCCACCACCCAGACTCGGTCGTTGAGCAGCAGCTCGGCCCGATTCGCGGCAAGCCAGCCCTCGACGGCATGTCCGGCGTGAACCGCATCGAGACCAGCATGCCAAATGGCCTCGGCATCTCGGCGTAGATCGCGCTTCATGGGGGTCATGCTAGCACCTTGGTAGAGTGGTCCACGGGAGGATGGCGCCTTGAAGCTCGAGCTGGAACCCGAGTTGTTGGCGCGCCTGCAGCACGTGGCCGAACGTGACGGGCTGACCGCTCAGCAGCTGGCATATGTGGCGGTCGAGAGGCTGCTCGACGAGCGGGACATCCCGCTTGAGCCCCCAAGTGACCTCGTCGTCGAGCGCGGTCTCGAGGGCACCAGCGGCGCCCTCAACCCGTCCCCGAACAGCATCAATCCCATTCTGTGGCTGGGCGCCATCGTGTGCACCATGGTGCTCGTTGGCAGCATCACGACCGGAGCCGACCCGGCCTGTGCGGTCACTTCAGGCCTGGTCGGAGGCTTCGCCGCGCTGCTGGCCTTGGTCGAAGCGAGTGCTGGCAAGTGGCAGATCAGCGGCGATGCCTTTGTGTACGACGGCACCCGCTATCCAGCCGAGCGCATCGCGGACTGTGACGTGCGCTACGTGCCGGACGAGGACCACGGCACCCGAGCAAACGGGCTGCAGCTGCACCTTCGCGAGCCCGAAGAGATCCTCTTCATCGACACCCACAACACCAGTGAGGCCGGCCTGAAGTGGCTGCGCAGCCAGATCTTGACCCTGGTGCTGAGCAAGGGGCAGTCCATGCAGGGGCTGCAGCGCGAGCGAGCCGCCGAGAGCGATGCGCGACAGCAGCTCGGCGGGCTGAGGCAGCGGCAGGATGAGCGCAATGAGTGAGCAGGTTCCTAGCAGCATGCTGATTCGACTTCGGGTCGATGGCGTGCGCGGCACCCTGGTCTCGTCGCACACCCCGCGGGTCGCCTGGGCTCTGGCAACCCCGCCGTTCATCGGCACGGTGGTCATGACCGTTGCCATCTTGAGCGGCTACTACTGGGCGCTGCTGCTGATGCCCGTCATCGCCATGGTCGGCGTGGTCGGCACCACCATCCTCTCCGCTGGCCGACCGTCCAACTTCGAGCTGGGACCCGAGCATGTGGTGTTGGCCACCCGGCGGGTACCGGTGCGGCGCTTGGTGCACACGTGGATCGGTCCACTCGACGGCGATGTGGTCCCCGTCGTCATCGACGAAGATGTCGAGCCAATGCCACCGGTGCGGCACCTGGCGGTGCGCCTGCGCGACCCCGACGAGATCATCCGCATTCCCGCCAACTGGCACCAGAGGGATGAGTTGCGCTGGCTATGCCGCGAGCTGAACGAGCTGGCCGAGCGAGACATCGAGGCGGCCGAGGAGATCGACAACGAGTTCAAGCTGCGGTCGGACGTCGACAACCTCAAGGGTCGGGCGAGCTGAGGACCGAGGTCTAAACAATCCATTTGCACACCCGATGGGATCGGCCTACACTTTTGTCTCCAAGGAGTCCCAGCTTGCTTTCCGCCCTTCACAACACAGTCGCTCAATGCGTGTGTTGCTGTTGTGTGCCCGAGGCCGGCTGACTGAACTTCTGAGTACGTTCCTCATAGTCGCCCGCCTCGGTCACAAGCCGCAGGCGGGCGCTTCTATTTCTAGACCCCACTTTCATACCGATTCAATGACCCTCACTCCCTCCACCACCGCACTCAACTGCTGCTGCTGCTGCTGCTGTGCAGTCGGGGGAACGAGGGTCTAAGACCTGCACCACTCCCCCGGCTCACTGCCCGGGGGACCAGTGACTCCGGGCTGACGCCACACCCGGAGACACTCGTGTCCGATCTCGCCCAACGCATCTTCGACCCCATTGTGGGGCTGCCCAAGCAGCCGACTCCGCAAGAGGTGCTGACTCACGCGGTTGACCTGTTTGGTCACATCGCCATCAGTTCCTCGCTCGGGCCGCAGACTGTCGTGCTCATCGACATGCTGCACAAACTGCAGCTCGATGTACCGGTGTTCCTGTTGGACACCGGCTTTCTGTTTCCAGAGACGCTGGAGCTTCGCGAGCGAATCCAGCAGAAATACGGCATCGAGATTCAGCTCATTGCGCCCGATCAGTCGGTCGAGGATCAGGAAGCCGAGTTCGGTGAGCTGTACAAGACCGACTCCAATGCCTGCTGCCGCAAGCGCAAGGTTGTGCCCCTGAATCGGGCGCTCAACGGGCTCGACGCCTGGATCACGGGCCTGCGCCGCGACATGTCCAAGGGACGCTCCAATGTCGAGGCCATCGACTGGGACAACCACCACGGCTTGTGGAAGGTCAATCCCCTGGCTGATTGGAGTCGCGAACAGGTCTTTGCCTACATCGCCGACAACGACGTTCCCACCAACCCGCTGCTTGAGCATGGCTTCAAGAGCATCGGCTGCTGGCCCTGCACCCGCGCCGTCCGACCGGGCGACGACGAGCGGTCGGGCCGATGGGCCGGCCAAGCCAAAGACGAATGCGGCATCCATACCGGTCAATTCCGCGCCCAGTCAGGACCTGTCCTGGCTGGCGGCGGACATTGAGCCCTTCCCACCTTTACACAGTTTCAAAGTGAGTTTTCCTATGACCCAGTACGCACCCCTGAATCGCCCCAGCATCGCTGGTGACCACCACGCCGTCGCCACCGAGATCAACGACTTCGAAGGCAGCCTCAATCGGTTCCTCGACGGCAAGACTCCCGAGGCGGTGTTCCTCGAACATCGGCTGCGACACGGGGTCTACGGCCAACGCCAGAGTGGCGTGCACATGATGCGCAGCAAGCTGCCCCTCGGCATGATCAGCCCCGAGCAGCTCATCGCCTTTGCCGACGTGGCCGAGCGCTTTGGCAGTGGCGTCGCCCACCTGACCACCCGCCAGGACATCCAGACGCACTTCGTCGACATCGAGCGCACCCCGGACTTCATGCGCGTCTTGGCCCAGGCGAACGCCACCAGTCGCGAGGCCTGCGGCAACGTGGTCCGCAATGTGACCGCGTCAGACGTCGCCGGAGTCGACCCCAGCGAAGCCTTCGACATCACCGCCGCCGGAATCGCCGTGGCCACCTACCTGCTGCGCATTCCCGACGGACAATCTCTGGGACGCAAGTTCAAGGTCACGCTGTCGAGCTCCGACAACCCCTTCTTCAACCTCGACGCCATCCACGACCTTGGCGCCACGGCAAAGCTCAAGAAGGGCAAGCGCGGCTTCCGCATCAAGGTCGGAGGCGGTCTGGGCGCCGTCCCACACGAGGCCCAGGTCCTGTACGACTGGCTTCCCCAACAGGAGCTGCTGCCCATCGCTCAAACAAGATGC
>CAYYHT010000408.1:0-7215 GCA_964471355.1 uncultured Enterobacteriaceae bacterium | reverse complement strand
GGCGGCTGAAGTTCAAGCTGGGTACCGAGTCGATGGCCAGCGGCGAGATCGACTTCGAGGGTGCCTGGGCGTGGCCTCTGGGCAGCTTCAAGGACACGGTCGAGGTCGTGCTGAATACCAGCCGGCTGTACAACGCCATCATCAGCTGCGGAATCATGCAGCGGGCGGTTCGAGAGGCGTCTGCCTATGCCCGAACCCGCACCAGCTGGGGCCAGCCGATTCTGCGCTACCCGTCGGTCGCGCGCACCATTGCCGAGCTCAAGACCCAGGCCTATGCGGCCCGTTCGGTGACCTTCTGGCTGTCGGCGATGGCCGACCGGGACGCCCTGGGGCAGCTGTCCACCGACGAGCAGCAGGCCTGGCGCATGTTGGTCAACCTGAACAAGTTCTGGACCAGCTTCCAGTGCACCGCATCGATCCGCGATGCGATCGAAGTGCTGGGGGGCAACGGCGCCATCGAGGAGTTCAGCGTGCTGCCTCGCCTGTTGCGCGACAGCATCGTCTGCGAGCAGTGGGAGGGCCCGCACAACATCCTGTGCGCCCAGGTTCTGCGCGACTCTGCCCGATTGGGGCTGCACGAGCCGATGTTCCGCGTCTTGGAGGCGTTGGTGGGCCCGACCGACGAGCTGCAGCGCGCTCGGGCTCGCTGGGACCAGCTGCTGCAGATGCCCCCCGCCCTGCAGACCGCCCATGTGCGTGACGTCGCGATCGAGCTTCAGATTGCGGTCCAGGCCACGTTGCTCGCCGCCGAAGCCAAGGCCCCGGGCACCGATCCGATGCTGCCCGTGATCGTCGAGCACTTCCGCACCAGCAATGCGCGAGGCTATGACCCGCTCGCAGATACGGGCTTGCTCAAGCGAGTGGTGGCGATCGTCGCCGAGTGATCACCAAGCGCGGTACCATCCGCGGCGATGTTGACCTTGATTGCAGCCATTGTTCTTGTCGCCCCCGCCGAGGCGACCCCCTCTGTCGCCATTTTGGATCTGGTGAATGCCACCGGTGATCCCACCTTTGACGGTGCCGGCCCTGGTGTGGCCGGTCTGTTGGTGACGCGCTTTCAGCAGACGCCCTCGGTGAGTGTGGTCGAGCGAGACGCCCTGCAAGCGGTCATGACCGAGCTCAAGCTGTCGAACTCGGGCATGGTCGATCCCGCCTCGGCGGTGCGCACCGGCAAGCTGACTGGCGCTCGCTATCTGGTGACCGGCGAGATCTTCAGCATCAAGCTGCCCACGCTGTCCATCAACCTTCGCGTCATCGACACCGAGAGTGGCGAGGTCGTCGCCAGCAACGAGGTGATCGGAGAGATTGGCGAGAAGGGAGAGAACTTCTTTGTCCTGGTCGATCAGCTGTCCGAGGGCATTCTCGAGGTGCTCGACGTCAAGCTGTCCGAAGACGAGCGCGCCGGCTGGTCCCAGATGGAGCACCGCGAGCTGAACGCCGTCATCAAGTACGGCAAGCGCCTGACCCACATCTCGCTCGACAACCCCATGGCCCTGTACCGCGACAAGAGCAAAGACAGTGCGGTCGACTACTACTCCTATCAGTGGAATGTCATGGACAACTCCGGCGCCGAGCTGGGCATGCCGGCGTTTTCACGGCGGGTCGGCGACGAGGAAATGGTGCGTCGCTACAACGGCGAGCTCTACAAGAATCTGGCCGCCCACAAGCGCAGCAACCTGATTGTGGTCGGCGAGCTGGTCGGTGGGCTCGGCCTTGCGATTGCAGGCGGCGCCAGCCAGAACGATGGTGTGGGGGCGGCCATGGGGGCGACCGGTGGTTTGATCCTATTCGGGTCGCTGTTCCACGTCATCGGCAACCAGGTGGGGCGCTACAGCCGCCTGAACCGCCTGTCCTACCCCGGCAGCTTCTATACGCCAGAGGACGCGGATCGGTGGATTGCCGAGTACAACATTGAGCTCTAGATTTGGCTGGGCATTGGGCCTGTGTGCGGCCTTTGCCCTTGCGTGCGCCGGCGGCCCCAAGCCGCCGCTGACCTCCAGCCAGCTTGCCGCGGCGGACAAGAGTCCCGGCTCGCATCTGGTGCGCTACCTGGGCCAGCGCGATGCAGACACCGGCGTGTGCGACCTGAACCGTGCCGGGCCGACCGTGGCCTGGGTGAGCCCCGGTGTTGTCGATCAGCTGATGAAGGGCTTTGACAAGACAGATGTGCCTCCACAGGCGTTCGCCGAGTGCGTCGTTCACCTGTGGGATGCGGTCGATGACTTCACCTGGGAGCGCCTGGCCAAACAGGTCGCCAAGCGCATTCGTTCCGTCGCCAAGTCCGGCCGGCTCGAGACCGATCCGATGGTGCAAGACCGCGCCCGTGCTCTGGTGCAGATTCTGACCCAGCGCAGCGGCAAGCGCCCCCTCGACCGGGATGTGGTGCTGGCGATCACTGGCGATCTGCGAAAGGCTGTGGACAAGCGAGGAGAGGACAGCCGTGCTGGCACCATCCTGCTGCATCTGCTGCGCGACCTCGAGGTCGAGGCCGGGCTGCTCAATGGGCGCCCGGTGACCAAAGCCGACATCGAAGGCAGTGACAACGACGCACAGCTGCTTGGCTGGGCCCGCCGCCTGCCGGCCAAGACCGGCCTGCGTGAGCTGGCTGGAGAGCGGCTGTTGGACCTGCGCATCGCCAACAGTCCGTTCGACCTGGTCCGAGAGCAGGAAGCTTCCGTGCGCTCCTCCATGGCGGACAAGGGCTATTTTCCGCTGCCCGAAGGCCAGTCGGTCATGAGTGCTGTGTGGGAACCGGGGGACGGCGGCGTTTCATTGGCTCGGGTGCAACAGGACCGCAAAAAGGACGTGATTCGCCTGCTCATGGCGCGGGCTGACCGCACCCTGCCTCCCGAGGGCGGCCTGGCGCTTAGCGACACGCTGTGGGCGACCGTCGAGGGCTTTCCCGAACCCATCAGCGTCTGCCCTGGCAGCGATCCCTTCGATCCCACTCCGTGCCTGCCCGCCAAGTCGCTGTCGATGGCGAGTGAGGTCGCCTATCTGGCCGACGGTGTCATCCACTTCGTCGATCAGCTCGACCTGGCCCAGCTGATCGCACTGGGCAGGGAAGGCGAGTGGGTCAAGCTGCAGGTGCTGGTCGGCGGGGCCACGGTGGTGAACATCGGGCTCAAGGTCGAGTTTGACGCGGTCAAGCCGATGCTGTTCGAGGCCACCGGATGGAAGGAGGGCAATCCAGGCCCCGACCTGCGTGTGGTGGTCAGCGAGCTGTCCGGCGCCCGCTTCTTGTACGCCGTGCGCAAAGAGGGCGGCGAGCCCGTCACGGTGCTCGTTCCGCGCGGAGACCGGGCGTTTTCGATCGTGACCCGCGGAGGCGAGGGCCACTTTGGCGAGCGCGGGGTCGAGGGCAAGGCTGGCAGGGCTGGAAGACCCGGTTCGGCCGCCCGCTGTCCAAACACGCCAGGCCGCGATGGCACAGCCGGCACCACCGGAGGAGCGGGCACCAACGGCGGTCCGGGACGTCCTGGAGGGCGAGGCGGCGACATCGTGCTCGTGCTCAAGTGTGACCACTGCGACGCCCTCAAAGACACCGTCGAGCGGACCGTTCGCTCCGAGGGGGGCGAGGCCGGAGCCGGCGGCCCCGGTGGCTTGGCAGGCAAGGGCGGCAAAGGCGGAGCTGGGGGCGCATCTGCCACTTGTACAGAGGGCGGCGCGACCCGGGTGCTGCAAGCGGGTCAGAGCGGACCCGACGGAATGCCGGGTCCCGCTGGGGGGGACGGCATGCCAGGGCCTGCAGGCAAGCCCGGCAAGATTACAGTTCGCGTAAACCCGTAACGGCGGCCATTCGACCGCCGTTTTAGGCTATTCGACCACTCGGAACATGTGCACAGCACCGATGCCGCGCACGGCGAAGGTGGTGGCATCTGCGGCCACGTGCAGTCGATTCAGCGTCTGCCAAGTCGTCATGCTGGCGAGCTCGTCGCCATTGGCGCCGTCGAGCGCGAACACTTCGGAGCCGTCGGGGGTCGAGAGCAGGACCGCTGCAAAGCCGGCGCTGCTGCCGCCAAAGTCGCGAACCGTGTTGTCGAAGCTCTTGGTCCACTGCGTGTCGAGGCTGTACTCGGTGGGCGTGTAGGCCGTCAGAGTATTGCCGTCGATGGCGTACAGAACACCGTTGGTGGCATCCCATGCGACTTCATCGGCCGTGACCGGGAAGACCGTGGTGGCGAAGCGATCGACGCGCATCACGCCGTCGGCGCTGGGAATCCAGACCACGTCGTTTGCATTGTCGACGACCAGCTCGCCGCCGGCGCAGAAGGAGCTGCCGAGGGGACGGTCGGTGCCGTCGTGCCAGCGAAGTCCGCACTCGTCGCCCGCGCGCCATGTGGCCACAAAGTCGCCGCTCATGTAGCGAGCATCGAGGACGGTGCCCGGAAGCACGACGTTCTGCTCTTGGCCTTCGTACTCGCCGACATCACCCAGGATGACCCTGCGCGCTGTGCTGACGATGACGCCGCCGTTGCCGTCGTGGTCTTCGGGCTCGGTGTCGTTCGCATCGAAGTACGTGTCGATGGTCATGTAGCCCAGGTCGATATCGAAATCACAGGTGCCCGCACCCGTGTCGACAGCGATCCATTCGCCATTGGGAGAGACGATCTCTCCGCCATCCCACCAGACCTCGGTGCCCGAGATGTGGTCGACGCCGCGACCCTCGTATTGAAGCTCGGGGGCCCACATCTCCCCTTCGCCTTCCCATCCGTCCACCATCACGCCGCCGCGGTCGCCAGGACCGAGGTAGCAGCCAGTGAAAAGACCCATTGCCAGTGCCATTACGGCTAACCTGGAGTGCATCGTGAATTCTCCTACAGGTTGCCCGCGCCAATTCCCACTTGAAATGTGCCCTGAAATGGCGTCATGCGCAACAAAAAGCGGTGTCCTGGGCGACCCGAAAGTTCAGTCCACGCCGACGTGACGGTGGGCCAAGAGCACCTGTTCATCGGTGATCACAGTCTGCGGCTCACAGACCCCAGCGGTGTCGCAGATTGGGTACGGAAACATCATCGCGTCGCTGAAGGCACTCAGGCATGCGATCTGAGTCGAGCATTCTGGCGTGTCGTCCAGGCTGTCCCAAGCCTCCCAGCCGCCCTCGACCGGGTGAAACACCCCCAAAAAGTGGGTGGTCTCGTGGGCAAAGGTCTCGGCCAGCAGGCGCACCTCTTGGTCGTCATAGACGCCGTCGGGTCCCGCATTGACGCTCATCGATACGATGATGGCCGAGTTGCTCGATGAGCCCAGCGGTCCGGGAATGCCGCCGGCGATGCCGTACAGGCCCGGGTCGTCCTCGATGGCCTCGATCAGCACGACATTGATGGAGCGATCGGGGGTCTGGGCGCTGATGCCCTCGTATTCTTCGCGGCTGCCGCTGGTGGGGCTGCGCAGCGCGGTCTCGTCGCTGTCGAAGTACTCGATCTGCAGGTCGATATTCAGGGGCTCGTACAGGGTGTGCCAGGTCTCGACGGCGGCTTCGGTGGCCGCCACCCAGTCGGGGTCCTGGCGGGTCTGGCCCGCATAGAAAATGTTCACTGCGAGGGTTCCGGACGTGTCACTGCTGTCGTCTTTGAACAGTGCGCGGGCGCTGACGCCGATGCCCTTGATGTAGTTGTTGTTCAGCTCGATGACGCCGACGCGGGCGTGCCACGTGCCCGCGTACAGCTCGGTGTCGTCTTCGAGGATGGGGTAGTTCAGCGTGGTTGTGGATCGTGGCGCGATGGCGCCGGTGACCGTGTGCACGCCGGCGTAGATGACTTCAGAGTCGTAGACAATCTCGCCATCCGGCGACTCGAGGGACCGCACAAAGGCGCGCTCGGGGTACTCGACACTGGCCGCGAAGAGCATCTGGTTGCGGCCGGCTGGTACCGGAATGTCGAAGGTGACAAAGCCGGTTCGACCCGACGTGTCGGTTGTGTCGAGTCGGATCAGGCCGTCGCTCTCGGACACCACCCACGGTTGTGAGGTGCAGGCACAAAGCAGCAGCAGTGGTGTCAGGTGACGCATCGGTCCCAGCCTAGCGCACGCCGCGATAGCCTCGGCCCGATGAGACGACTCCCGACAATGTTCCTTGCCGCGGTTGTGAACTAGATGCTGCACCCGCTCGACCTGGGCATCATCGTGGCGTGGCTGCTGTTCACGCTGGGCGCCGGCATTTGGTTTAGCCGCAAGGCCGGCGAGTCCACCGAGAGCTTCTTTGTCAGTGACCGCAGCCTGCCGTGGTGGGTGGTTGGCACGTCCATGGTCGCCACGACCTTTGCTGCCGACACGCCGTTGGTCGTCAGTGGATGGGTGGCCAGCAAGGGCATCTTCGAGAACTGGATCTGGTGGACCATGGGCTTCTCGGGCTCGCTGTCGGTCTTCCTCTTTGCGCCGCTGTGGCGTCGAGCCGAGGTGGTGACTGACGCCGAGCTGGTCGAGCTGCGCTACCCCGGTGCCGCGGGCAGCTGGCTTCGAGGCATCAAGGCCGTCTGGTTTGGCGTGTTCATGAACCTGCTGGTCATCGCTTGGGTCATGAAGGCCATGACCAAGATCGCTGTGGTCACGCTGGGCATTGAGCAAGGGGCCATGGTTGGGCCATTGTCGGCCGAGGTCGCAGTCGTCCTGGGCCTGTTCGTGCTGACGGTGGTCTATACAGCGTCGTCGGGCCTGTGGGGCGTCATTGCGACCGACATGATCCAGTTCGTGGTGGCCATCACCTCAGCCATCGCCTTGGCTGTGCTGGCGTGGATCGAGGTGGGCGGCCGTCAGGGCATGATTGAGGGCTTCGCCAAGCACGGCTTGGACTGGGAAAAGACGACTCAGATCGTGCCCAGCTTTGCGGACTTCGCCCCCGGCGACCCATCCACCGAGAGCTCGAAGTTCTTGGTTCTGATCTGCGTGGTGTGGTGGGGTCAGCGCAACGTCGATGGCGGCGGGTACCTGGCTCAGCGCTTGTTCGCCGCCAAAGATGATCGCCACGCGCTGTGGGCCTATCTGTGGTTTGTGGTCGCGCACATCTGCCTGCGTCCCTGGCCCTGGATCATCGTCGGACTTGCCGGCATGGCCATCATCGGCCCCATGGGACCCGAAGGCGACCCCGAGCTCTACTACCCCAAGATGATGGTGGCGCTGCTGCCTCCCGGGCTGTTCGGCATCATGCTTGCCAGCTTCCTGGCCGCCTTCATGTCGACCATCGACACGCACGTGAATCTGGCGTCTTCTTATCTCGTC
>CAYYHT010000407.1:0-7244 GCA_964471355.1 uncultured Enterobacteriaceae bacterium | reverse complement strand
GCCCTTTGCCATCGCTGCGGGTCTGTTCTTGGCACGCTGGCAGCACCCCATGCGCACCGTCGTCGAGGCGGTGATCATGGCGCCGCTGGTGGTGCCGCCGGTGGTCACGGGCTGGGCGCTGTTGTGGCTGCTGGGGCCGCTGCACCTGTCGTTTAGTACCCCCGCTGCGGTCGTCGCGTCGGCCGTGGTGTCCTTCCCGCTGTTCGTGCGTGCCATTCGCCTTTCTGTCGATTCCGTCGATCCAGGATTGGAAGATGCGGCTCGCAGCCTCGGCGCTTCTCGGTGGCGAACCTGGGGCACCATCACGCTGCCTCTGGCATGGCCCGGCATTCTCACCGGCGCCGTGCTGGCCTTCGCTCGAGCTCTTGGCGAGTTCGGCGCCACCATCACATTCGCGGGCAACGTCGCTGGCGAGACGCGCACCATTCCCTTGGCGATCTATCGATTTACGCAGATGCCTGGCGGCGACGGAGGAGCTGCTCGTTTGGCCGTCGTGGCGCTCGTCCTTGCGCTGGGAGCGATGGTCGTCGCCGAGCTGCTGGCCAGGCGGCACCGATGAAGCTCGACCTGAATGTGCAGAGCCAGCGAGGGGACTTTCGTCTCGACGTGGCAGCGCAGCTTCACGGCGTCACGGGGGTCTTTGGGGCGAACGGCTCGGGCAAGAGCACCCTGCTGCACGCCATCGCGGGAGTGGTGCCTTCCACGGGCCGCATCGCTGTGGGAGGGAAGGTGCTGCAGGACACCGCCCAGGCCGGCATGTGGTGGCCTCCAGAGCTGCGTCGCGTGGGCGTGGTGTTTCAGGACCACCGCTTGTTTCCACACATGACCGTTGCCGAGAATCTGCGCTTTGGTCAGCGCACGGCGGGTCGCTTGTCCCCCGTCGTCGAGCTGCTTGAGCTGGGCGCACTGCTGGACCGATGGCCCGCGCAGCTGTCCGGGGGGGAGTCCCAGCGAGTGGCGATTGGCCGCGCGCTCCTGTGTGAGCCCGAGCTGCTGCTGCTCGATGAGCCGTTTTCGGCCCTTGATGTGGCCACGCGCCGTCGGCTGCTGCCAGTGCTTCGTCGGGTCATCGATGCGTCCCAGGCGCCAGTGCTGTTGGTCAGCCACCAGCTGCCAGAGCTGCTCGCGCTGACCCCGTCCATTTTGTTGCTGGACGCCGGCGGTGTGGTCGGGCACGGCTTGGCGTCAGACGTGCTCAAGCGGGGCGTCGACAACGTGCTGCGGGTCACCGGCATCCGCGTCGACGAGTCGGCCGGGCTGGTGCATGCACAGTGTCAAGGCGTTGCCCTCTCCCTGCCGCTGCCAGCGCCAATAAATGGAGCCTGGGTGGCGCTCAATCCACACGACGTGTTGCTTGCGGTTGGCGAACCGGGTGCGACCTCAGCTCGCAACGACTTGAAGGGGACAGTCACTGAGATTCGAGACGGCCCGGTGGTGGTGGTTCGGGTGGATGTGGGATTTGATCTGTCCGTCGAAGTGACCCGCGCTGCGGTTGCGCAGCTGGGCTTGGAGCCGGGTTGCACGGTTCGCTGCCTGGCCAAGGCCACCGCATTTCGGTGGTTGGGCTAGAAAAACCTGTGACGATCTGCTCGCCGCCGGGACTACCGGACTGAGCGAGGTGAAATGGGGGCCATGCCTGCAAATCCACAGACCCTGTTCGGTGAAGCCACCGAGACCTTTGGGCCGGCGATCCAGCGTCTGGTTCGGGGCTACGAGGCCGATCCCGCGCGGCAGGAAGAGCTGAGGCAGGACATCATGCTGGCGCTGTGGCGGGCCCTGCGGACGTTCCGCGGCGACTCCAGCCTGCGCACATTTGTGTTCCGCGTCGCCCACAACACCGCCATCAGCCATGTGCACAAGAGCGTGCGCGACCGCAGCGAGCCGGGGCTCGACGACGCAGCGGTTGCGGCCCCCGGCCCAGCCGCTGAGGCCACCCTCGATCGGGCCCGCAGGCGCGAGGAATTGACTGCCGCCATCCGCCTGCTTCCAGATCTGGACCGCGAGGTGGTGTTGCTGAATCTCGAAGGACTGGCGAACGGTGAGGTCGCCGAGGTGACGGGGTTGTCCGTGTCCAATGTGGGCACACGGCTCACTCGAATCCGCCAGCGGCTCATTGAAATCGTAGGAGGCAAGCGATGAGTGACGACTTGCTGGTGGACCTGTGGACTGAACCCGAGGAGGAAGCCATGATTGCGGACCTGGACACGCTTCGGCGCGATTCGAATACCTTTCAGCAGACCATCCGAAAGCGGAACTATGTCGAGGTATTCGCCGCTGGCTTGGTGGTCGCCATCTTCGCCCGTTCGGCATGGCTCGAGACCGATCTGCTGCTGCGGCTCAGCACCGCCTCGATGGCTCTGGGCGGCGTGTTCGTGGCGTGGAAGTTCATCACCCAAGGGGACAGCCCCAGCGCGGAGCCCGCACGCACGACGGCCGCCTTTGTCGCGGCCCGCCGGGCGGAACTGGAGTACCAGGCGCGTTTCTTGGACGGCATCTTTGGCTGGTACATCGCGCCCTTTGTACCGGGCTTTTTGGGGGTATCGCTGGCGGTCTACCTGGCTGCTGGTTTCACTGCGGCGCTTCCCACCATGGGGGTCATTGTGGTGATCAGCGGCAGCATCTGGATGGCGAATCTAGATGCCGCCAAGAAGCTGCGGACCGAAGCCGCCGAGCTGCCGGTCTTCCCCGAAGGTGAGGGCTCTTGATGTAGTCTGGGGGCCTATGGGCGAGCTCAAGCGCTCGAACGGTGGTTCCCGGGTTTGCTTGCAGTTGAGGCCTTGGAGCCCTGGCGGGTCGTGCGCAATGTCGTCGGAAAGCCGGTTGGTGAGCGCCTGGCGCATTGGAGCTGAACAAAGGGAAGGATCCGCCGGTCTGACTGGTTGTTTGGTAGCTTGCTCTGCACCCATGCCCCGAGGTCCCCGATGCGTCCCACCGTTCTCGTCCTTGCTCTGCTCTGTGGAGCCGCATTCACGCTGGCTCCTGCCCAGAATGCTCTCGCTCATGAATCCAGCGATGCCACCCCCCGCGAGAAGGCACTGCACATGGCGGTGACCGTCGAACACGCGACGCTGAAAGCGGTAGTCATGGCCGTCAAGACGTCCACCGAGGACAACAACATCAAGTTCTCGTCGGAGTCGAGGGATGGCTGGAAGTCCGCCAAGGAGCATCACGAGAACGCCGTCGAGCTTCACGGTCAATCCAGGCACCGCGAGGCCTATCAGCAGCTTCGCAAGGCCCACAACGCGCTGCGCCCAGCCGTCAAAGAGCTGCTAGAGCTGCCCACCGCCCCCCCTGGTCTGGTCGAGGCGCTGTCGGCGGAGATTTCCCGCAGTGCGGAGTGGATTGCATTTATGGCCGACCACATCGACAGCCACAACGCAAAGGCCACGGCGCACTGGAAAGAGGGGAAGAGGCTGTACGCCGACGCAAAAGTCCTGCACAAGGACGGCAAGAACAAGGCGGCCTTCATCAAGTGGCATGACGCTCTGAAGGAGCTTGACGACGCCATTGTGGCAAACTGGCCAGCGAAGACCGCTCCAATTCCGCCGGGCTAGACCCGCTCAAAATACAGGGCAAAAGGGCAAGGGCCACGTCACCCTTGCCGTTCGTGTAAGGTGGCGCATCCACGGATGGACGATTTGGCCGTTGCCTACGTACTGAAGGAAGCACTGGAGGGGGAGACGCGGGTCGCCGCAACCCCTGCCACTGTGAAGCGATATATCAAAGCGGGCTTCGAGGTCGTTGTGCAGGCTGGGGCGGGCGACTTGTCGTTCTTTGCCGACGCCGAGTACGCGAAAGCCGGCGCCACCATAGACACGGACGGCTCAAAGGTCGCGAGTGCCGATGTGGTCATGCAGGTGGCGGTTCCGACCGTCGAGCAGGTGGACCGCCTGCGGGACGGCAGTGCGCTGGTGTCCTATCTGTGGGCCTATGAACATCTCGATGTCGTCCAGAAGCTGGTCGACAAGAAGATTGGCGCGTTCTCGATGGACGCCATCCCGCGCATCACCCGTGCCCAGAAAGACGACGCCCGGTCCAGCCAGGCGAACATCGCGGGCTACAAAGCGGTGCTCATGGCGGCAGACCATCTTCCTCGAGTCATGCCCATGCTCATGACCGCTGCGGGCACCATCAAGCCAGCCAAGGTCGTCATCATCGGCGCCGGTGTGGCGGGCTTGCAGGCCATTGCGACGGCTCGCCGATTGGGTGCTGTGGTTGAGGTCAGCGACGTGCGCCCCGCCGTCGAGGAACAGGTGAAGTCCCTGGGTGCGACCTACATCAAGGTCGAGACCGACGAGGACCTCGCCGATGCGGGCGGCTACGCCAAAGAGCAGTCCGACGACTTCAAGAAGCTGCAGCAGCAGACCCTCGAGAAGCACCTCATCGCTGCAGACATCATCATCTGCACGGCACTCATTCCATACCGGGACGCCCCGGTCATCGTGAACGCCGGTGTGGTCGAGCAGATGCGTGCGGGCTCGGTCATCGTCGACCTCGCCGCCGAACGCGGTGGCAACTGCGAGCTGACCGAGGCCGGAAAGGTCGTGTCCAAGCACAATGTGACCCTGGTTGGCACGCTGAATGTGAACTCTCTGGTGCCTGTGCACAGCTCGGACATGTACTCCAACAACGTGCGCAATGTGTTGCTCGACTTCATCAAGGAGGGCGTGTTCGCCTGGGACCTTGAAGATGACATCGTGCAGGGCGCGCTCATCACCCACGACGGCCAAGTGCGCGACGAACGCGTCAAAGAAGCGCTGTCTGCATCAGGAAGTGACGCATGACCTTCTCGCTGATCATGGGGCTCTACGTCTTCATCCTGTCGAGTGTCGCTGGCTACCAGCTGATCTCCAAGGTGCCGCCAACCCTGCACACGCCGCTCATGAGTGGCGCCAACGCCATCTCCGGGGTCACCATCCTCGGCGCGATGACCATGGCCGCGCAGGCTGCTGAGCACCAAGACAACACCTTGGCGGTCGCGCTGGCCACCCTGTCCGTTGTGTTTGCGACGGTCAACGTCATTGGCGGCTTTCTGGTCACCGACCGAATGCTCGGCATGTTCCGCGCCAAGAAGAGGAAGAGCTGATGGGCTCGGAAGTCCTCGAATTTAAGGATGTCGCGTCCCACCTGATCTACCTGGTCAGTGTGGTCGTGTTCATGCTCGGCATCATGCGCATGAGCCGCGTCAAGACGGCTCGCTGGGGCAACCAGATGGCCGCCGGCGCCATGTTCCTGGCGTGCATTGGCCAGGCCATCGAGCTTGGAATGGTCAACTGGACCTTCATCATCGTCGGCGTGGTTGTCGGTGGTCTCGTGGGCGGCCTCGCGGCCTCTCGTGTCGAGATGACCGAGATGCCCGAGATGGTGGCGCTGTTCAACGGCTCCGGCGGCATCGCCTCGTCGTTGGTAGCCATCGCTTCGTACATGCTGCTGGTCGAGACCCGCACGCCTCAGCAAGCCAATGTGGCCGATCAGATCACCGCCTTCAACGGAGTCGCTCTGGGGCTCACGATCTTGGTGGGTGCCATCACCTTCACGGGCTCGATTGTGGCCTGGGGCAAGCTCTCGGGACGCCTCAGTGGCAATCCCACGCTGCTGCCCGGGCGGCATCTGATCAATGGCGCGCTGTTCCTGGCCGCCTTTGGTGCCACCGGGGTCATGATCTTCACGCCGGACCCCCAGCAAGGCCTGATGGCACTGGTGGTCATCTGCGTCACGACCTGCCTGCTCGGTATTGGGCTGGTGATTCCGATCGGCGGCGGCGACATGCCCGTCGTCATCTCGCTGCTCAACAGCTATTCGGGTATGGCAGCCGCACTCGCGGGCTTCACCATCAACTCGCCGGTCCTGATTGTGTCTGGCTCGATGGTCGGCGCCGCGGGCCTCATCTTGACGCAGATCATGTGCAAGGCCATGAACCGCAGCCTGATGAACGTGCTGATCGGTGGCTTCGGCCAGTCAGACGGCGCGGGCTCGAACGAAGACGCGCGCCTGTACACCAATGTCAAGCGTGCCGATGCCGAAGAAGCGGCGATGATCCTTGAAGATGCGAGAACTGTCATCGTAGTTCCCGGCTACGGCATGGCCGTCGCCCAGGCCCAGCATGCCGTGCGCGAGATGGCCGACCTGCTCGGCGATCGGGGCTGCCAAGTGCGCTACGCCATCCATCCGGTGGCGGGCCGCATGCCCGGTCACATGAATGTCCTGCTGGCCGAGGCTGATGTGCCCTATGAGGCTCAGGTCGAGATGGAGCGCATCAACAAGGACTTCAAGAACACCGACGTCGCCATCGTCATCGGCGCCAATGACGTCGTGAACCCAGTGGCGAACACCGACACGACCAGTCCGATCTACGGCATGCCTGTGCTCAACGTTGAAGAGGCCGGCACGGTCTTTGTCATCAAGCGCTCGCTCTCACCTGGCTACGCGGGCATTCGCAATCCGCTGTTCGAGGCCGAGAACACGCTGATGTTGTTCGGCGACGGCAAGGCCATGGTCGAGGGCATGAGCACGGCGCTCAAAGAGGCCGACGACTAGCGCTCTTCGATGTCGAAGTGGTCTGGTGCCGCAATCGTCGGTGCCGACAGCTCGGTGGCGATGGTCTCGAACTTGGACTCGAGGCTCTGCCCCACCAGGGTCAGCGCCACAATGACGATCAGTGCCACGAGTGCGCTGACTACCGGAATCGCCAGCAAGCCAACAACGAGGCACCCCACCAAGTACAGGACGGGACTCGTGCCGCCCTCGTCTTCTTCGTCAGTCATGCCGCATCGAAAAAACCTGGGTAAATAGAGAAGAACGCGGACTTTTTAGTTCGTCCTGAACGGGGGCGTCAATGAATGCGACATCTCGCGACAGGTGCCTTTGAGCGGCCCAGTCAGGATGGGATTGGCGTCATCTGGCCCATGAAACAGCGGCGTTGATTGGCGAGTTGTTCGTCTATGCAGCGGGACCGGGTGTGAGTTCAATGTCAGACAATCGCTGCAAGGTCGGGTAGCCTGCCTTCGAGGCACCCCATGCGACTTACTCCCCTGCTCTTGCTTGCTTTCTTTGGATGTCGGACATCCGGCGTGATTGTCGACACCGACGAGGTCGAGGCGGACTCCGATTCGGACACGGACACGGACTCCGATTCGGACACGGACACGGACACGGACTCTGATTCGGACACGGACACGGACACGGACACCGATACCGATACCGATACCGATACCGATACCGATACCGATACCGATACCGATACC
>CAYYHT010000406.1:0-7249 GCA_964471355.1 uncultured Enterobacteriaceae bacterium | reverse complement strand
GTGGCACCAGCTGGGAACAAGACCTGCACCCCACCTACTCCGCTTGGACGTGGCGCCTCACCGCCACCGCCGGCAATGGCAACAACAGCTGGAAGAACGGCTACCCCATCCAGGGTGACCGCTCACAGGTGTACTTCCGCTAGCTTCTTTGCATGACGACGGGGCGCCCTTCGGCCCCGCATCGCCACGGCCGACGCCGAAGCGCAGACCTCACACGTCCCCGAGCCACACCTTCAATCCCGATATCGACCGGATCCGGCGGCGCAATCAGCTGAACGGTCGTCGGTTCCGTGTCGACCAAATTCACCCGCTTGTACGGACCTCGTACGGTTGCAACACCGAGTCGCTTGACAACAACCAGGTCGCACAACCCAGGTTCTCCAGTAAGCGTGAAGCTGCCATCTGCGCGAACCGCGGCCAGCGCGTTGCAGCCCTCGACCTGGACGACGAGTCGTCCACCTCGGCAACAATCGCTGCCATCCGCCTCTGCCACGGACCCGCTGACCAAGCCGGTGGATACCACATTCAGCAATACGATGTGGTTCGCCACCATCTGGGTCATGCCCGGAATCGACCGCGCGTTTATGGTCGCCACAAGCACGGGCGAGGCGGGCAGTTTTGATGCGCTGGATGCCGGCTTGTCGCGCATCGGTGCCGGCGGCTACTAGCTCCTAGATGTCGGTCGGGAACTCGACCCACAGAGGAAAGCGCGGCACAACGCCCCGGTTGGGTCCCTCGGGCATCCAGACCTCGTAGAAGGCTTGGCTGAACACGTCGGCCTCTTGCACCTCGAACTCGACCGAGAGCGTGTACAGCCCGACATCGACGCCAAAAGCGGCGTATTCACGGGTCGTGCCCGCGCTGGCAACCGGATCGGGACAGAGCTCGCCGTCTGCGAGGGTCGTCTCGTCGCAGGGCTCGTCGAAGATGACGGTCGTGCCGTCGAGGTAGCAGGTGACGGGGACAGAAGCGCCCTCGGTCAGGGGGTCGAGGGTCACGCGACCCGACCGCAATGGGGGCGACAGGAAGCCGTCATCAAAGATGAGTTCATACGGCGGATCTGCCTGCACGGCGTCCTTGACCTTCTGCTGCCACGTGCGCTCGTCGGGGTCCGGAATGGGCTCGGGCCCGCCGATCTGCTCGAACTGGAAGAACTCGATGGTGCCGACGATGACGCCGCCGGTGCCGACGTTGGGGCAGCCCGCGAACTTCTCTTCCACGGCGGCAAGCTCGTCAGCCGAGAAGTTGTACAGCGTCGGTGCCGTGCCGTTGGGGTTGAGGACAGGCACCTCCATGGCCGTGTCTCCCGCGACACCGCTGAAGGACACGAGCGGATCGAGGGGGTTGTTGGGCGTGTTGTCGACGGTCAGGTAGATGACCTGAGAGCGAGGCGAGCGCAGGGCGAAGCGTCCGGCACTCAAGGTCTCGGAGATGATCGGACGGGCGGTCGTCGACGCCGGCTGGACCACGGCTTCTCCGAATGCGCCCAGCAACGTGATGTGCGCTCCCTCCAGACGCCCCTGTTCCTCGACCTCGCCTTCGATCTGGGCATCGCGCGACTCAAAGACACGGCCGTCCACGTAGATGCCCGGAGCGCATCCCGACAGCAGGGCCACCAACACCAGAGATCTAGCTCTCACAGCGCTCCGGAAGCACGGTCATAGGGTCGATGGTTCGCGGCTTCACAGAGGTGTGGCTCAAGCGCTTGAACCCACGCCCATGCACCAAGCGAATCGCGCGCAGCACGAAGTCATAGAAGCCGTCTCGGATGGGGTACCACCAGATCTCATTGGACAGATGCGGCACCCACTGCGAGTGCACATGGCGAGCTTCGCACATGGCCAGCATTCCGCCGTCGCCATGCACGACTCCGAGGCCAGACTTCTTCATGCCGCGCCACGGTGTCTCGGGCGCCGCATAGGTCGTCAGCACATCGTTCACCATCACCGTGCCGGCCTCGATCTGCTCCGCGACCGCCCGTCCTTCGGCCGCTGTGCCAGCAAAGACGTAGGCCATCAGACCCAAGTGCGTGTCGTTGGCAAGCTCAATCGCCTCTTCAACCGTGTCGTACACAATGATCGGCATGAGCGGCCCAAAGGTCTCGGTGCGGGCCACATCCATCTGGTTGTTGACCCCCGTGAGCACCGTCGGCTCGAAGAACTGCCCGGGCATGTCCGGTGTCTTGCCCCCCGCCGCAACCTGGGCGCCAGCCTCGACCGCCTGGGCGATCTGACGCTGGGCGATGGCAATCTGGTTGCTGCTGATGACGCAGCCCACATCGACTTCGTCAGCTTGTGGGTCGCCGTGCCGAAGCTTGTTCACGCGCTCGACGATGCGCCCCACGAGCTCGTCGTGCATGGACCGGTGCACATAGACCCGCTCGACGCTGACGCAGATCTGGCCCGAGTTCACATAGGCGCCATAGACCAAGCCCCGCGCCGCTCGCTCGACATTCGCCGATGGCAGCACCACTGCCGGAGCCTTGCCGCCCAGCTCTAGGGTCACGGGAATCAGCTGCTCGGCACAGGCCACCGCCACCCGCTTTCCGGTGGCGACACTGCCGGTAAACACAACCTTGTCGACCCCAGAAGTGCACAGCGCCGCACCGGTCGGTCCCCAGCCACATACGACCTCGACCAAGCCCTCGGGCACCCCCGCCTCGAGCAGCAGCTCCAGGCCCTTCAAGGCCACCAACGGGGTCTCTTCGGACGGCTTGACCACCACGCCATTGCCGGTCATGAGCGCGATGATCACATCACCAAACGGGATGATGAACGGGAAGTTCCACGGCGCGATGATGCCGATGACGCCCTTGGGCGTGTAATGCACATAGCTGGTGCGATGAATCAGCAGATGCAGCGGGATGTACTTCCTGCGAAGCAGCTTGGGCGCCAGCTTTGCGTAGTAGCGAGTCAGGTCAATCGCAGTCAGGACCTCGGCGATATAGGCCTCGGACTCGGGCTTGCCGCACTCGAGAGACAGCAGCGCACACAGCTCGGCGGAGCGCTCAATCAGCAGGTCGGCAAAGACCTGCATGACCTCGATTCGCTGGGCCAAGGTGCGCTTGCTCCAGTCCGCTTGCTGGACCTCTCGACTGCGCGCCACAGCGGCTCGAACCTGCTCAGGACTGGACACCGGAACGCTGCCAATGCGCTGACCCGTACCCGGAGCGAAGCACTCGAGTCGCTCGGACGCCGTCTCGACAGGCTGCACGCTCATGCGACCTCCCGCAGTTGACCGCCAGTCTGGATGGTGTGAGCCACGTAGTCCATGACGTCACGGTGCCACAACAGCTCGGTGTGCCCCAAGCCCGGAAACTCAGCGACGCGCACCAGCCGCCCATCTTGGAACGGGGGCTCGCCGCGGGGAGCCAGGCATAGCAGGTCAGAAGGGCTGACGACGGCCACCAGAGGCAGGTTCGCCGGCCAAGGCTTGTTGTTCAGCGTGCGAATGATTCGACTGTAGGGCGTCAGCTGCCACGGGGCCCAAGAAAGCAGGCCGACCCCCAATCCCAGTCCCGCAAAGGCCATCGGGGTCCCGCGATGAGGCGTGCCCAGGGTGATCAAACCAGAGATGCGGTCCGCGCAGCCGGCCTCTTGGATGGCATAGCGGCTGATCATGCCGCCCAGGCTATGTCCGACGACCCAGGGCTTGCAGTCCTTGGGCAGCGACTGCAAGTACTCGGCCATGCGACGGCCGGCCCCATGCACGCTCTTGGTCTGCATATAGCCAAGCATTCCACCGAGCCTCGGGATGGCACAGCGCAGGTTTCGCTCTTCGAGATGCTTGCCCAGCCAAACCATGGCCTTGCTGCCCAAGAACAGGCCGGGGGTCAGCACCACATCGGGTGCCTCGGCCGAGCGCCACTTCCGGCTCGGCAGGTAGATGGCCGGCGGACCCAGGTTGGTCATCAGAAAACTCATGAGGCGATGGCCTCGCCCACAAAGCGGCGCACATCTTTGTACACGCCGCGCCAGCCGAAGTGCAGCATGTGACCGCCGGCGAACCAATGAATGTGGGGCTGCTGCCAGTGGTTCCACAGCAGCTCAACCTGGTCGGGGCGACAGACGCGGTCTCCCTTGCCGGCGACAATCATCAGCCGGTTCTTGGGGAGCTTTGGCGGATGCGCGATGGGGGTGTGTCCGCGGTACAGAGCGGCGATGCGCTCTTTGGTGACTCCGCGGGCCTCGGCGGCGGTGCGGCTGGGCCGACCCTCGCCCAGCTGCCACATCATCTCGGCCAGGGACGAGACCGGAATCATCGGGATGCAGAAGTCCAGCTGGTCTTCTACGGCGGCCAGCATGGCGACTGTGTAGCCACCGATGCTCTGTCCCATGACCCCGACATGGCTCGAGCCGCGGCGCTTGAAGTGCTGGACCAGCCCCCGAAGGTCCCAGATGGCCTGGGCAAAGGCCTCGTTGGCGTGATGGGCCTGGGTGCTGGGAAAGAGCTGCCCGCCAAACCACGCCTGGGTCGGTGTTCGTGCTCCATGAAAAGGCAGGATGAACGTCGCGACATTCAGCCCGGAGCTGTAGAAGCTGCGCTGCCGATAGACCTCGCGCTGCAAGTGAAAGAAGCCCGTGGCCCAGCTGTGCACAAAGATGATGGTCGGACGAGGCTCGCCGCGATGCCGCCACAGCTCGACATGGCAGGTGCGGTTGGCCTCGTACGCATCCCACTCGTCTTGAACCGCCCGATCCAGCGTTCGAAACCCACTCTCCCAGGTCCAGCGTTCGATGGTGCCCTTGCGGGTCGGACGACGGGTGTGGACCCGAATGTTGTCCAGGGGTTTGGGAGCGGGGTGGTAGCGCTCGAGATCGCTGTTCAGGCCCGATTCGGCATAGAACTCAAACGCCTTTTCCTGGCGTGCATGAGCATCGGGATGATTCGGGTCTCCTCCGGTCATCCACAGGCCTTCGATCATGCGCACGGTGCCGAGATCGACCCCTGCACCTGCGGCCGTCGTGAGAGCGCTCAGTCCCATCAATGGTGGCTACTTGGCAGCGATAGGCGCCGCTTCGGGCCGCGGACTATCTTGGGTGATCAGGTACCAAGCGCCTGCGAAACCCAGGCTGGCCGGCGCGCCGGCAAGCAGGAAGAACACGATGAAATCCATGGGCAACATGGTCGCGGCACCCGCGTGGTACTCGGCGTAGCTGCCGACCCAGATCTGTATCGGAAGCGAGACCAGCCCATACAGGGCGATGAACACCGCCATGCCGATGAGTGCCTTTGGATATCGGCTGCCGACCCAGTGACCGGCAATGCCCGCCACCATGATGGCGCCCAAGAAGGCCGCTCCAAACCACGAGGGCATGGCTGCAGGATCGACGAGGTACTGCAGATCCCAAGCTGGGTACTGCAGGTAGAAGGCGAGTCCACTGACTCCCATGCCCAAGCCGGCCCAGCCGACCGCTACGTCGCGGTGCTTGCCTCGGGCCCGCCAGCCGAGCACGCCGGTGGCCAGGAAAGTGAAAGGAACGTCGAAGCCAACCATGTTCAACCCCTGGACGTAGGGAACAAGTACATTCTAGGCTGCTCCACCGTGGAGAGCCCGTGAAAACTGACAGTCCCGCCAGCAAAACCGCCGCAATGGTCGCCGGGTACCGCGCCCGAGCGAGCGAGCGAGAGAACCCGATTTGCAGCGATCCGTGGGCGGATTTGCTCGTCGGAGAATTCGGCCGCGAGCTGTCCGCTCAGCACGACGCCGCCATGCCCTTCGGAGAGCTGTGGATCGGCGTGCGCACGGCGTGGCTGGACGCCCGCGTGCGCCAGCTGTCCGGAAGCGAGCGCCCGCAAGTCGTCATCTTGGGAGCCGGCTACGACACCCGGGCCGCCCGACTGGCCGCCGATGGCGTCCGCTTCTTCGAGGTCGATCATCCAGAGAGCCAAGCGCACAAGCTCGAGCGCCTGGGGACTCTGGACGGCTACCCGGCGGACGCCGCCACCTACGTGGGCTGCGACTTCGAGAAAGACGACTGGTTCGTCCGCCTGCAAGAAGAGGGCTGGGACCCCGCTGTGGCCACGGTCTTCCTGTGGGAGGGCGTCACCATGTACCTGACCACCGAGGCCATCGAGGCCACCCTCAGCCGCATCGCTCGATGCCACCCGAGCACGGTCCTGTTCTTCGACTTTTTCGGCAAGAAGATGGCCCAGGGCCGGCGCCTCGATGCCGGCAGCGAACAGCTGCGAGAGCTGGTCGCCGACGTCGGTGAGCCCTTTCTCAACGGCTGGAATGACGTCGTGCCCCTGCTGTCGGGCTGTGGCTTTCGCCACGTGCGGGTGATCAACTTCGATCAAGCGGCGCTGTCCCTGACCGGCACCTACGACCGCGACCGCATGTTCCGCTTCCAGAGCTTCGCCGCAACCAGCGTGGGCTTCGACTTCGGGCTGTAGTGCCGCGGCCGTGACCGCAGGGTGGACCAGTTCCATGCTGGCCACATAGCGCCATGCCGTATAAGGTGCCACCTGACACCTGATACGGGAGCGATCATGAGTGTGATGCGTGAGCTGGTGGCCGAGCTGAAAAAGAAGCGGGCCAAAGTTGCCGAAATGGGTGGTGAAAAGCGGATCAAGCGACAGCACGACCGCGGCAAGTTGACTGCCCGCGAGCGCATTGCGCTGCTCATCGACGACGACACGTTCATGGAGATGGGCATCCACGCGTCCGAATACAAGGACAAGGTCCTGGCCGCCGATGGTGTGGTGACCGGCATCGGCGAGATCGACGGCCGACAGGTCTGCCTCGCCGCCTATGACTTCACCATCATGGGTGGCTCGATCGGCCTGGTGGGACTCATCAAGGTGGCCCGCATGCGCGAGCTTTCACTGCGCAACCGCGTGCCGATGATCTGGCTGGTGGACTCCGCCGGAGCCCGCCTCGATCCGCGCCCCGAGAACCTCGAGAAGATTCCGAAGTTCGCCGACTCCGGCTACATGTTCCGCGAGCAGGTCGTCATGAGCGGCGTGGTCCCCCAGGTCACAGCCATGGTCGGACCAGGCGCTGCCGGAACCGCCTACATCCCGGGCTTGGCTGACTTCACTCCCATGGTCAAGGGCACCAGCTCCCTGGCCCTCGCCGGCCCTCCTCTTGTGCAGGCCGCGGTCGGCGAGACCATCACCGAGGAGGCACTCGGCGGCAGCCGCATTCACAACGCCAAGTCCGGTGTGGCCGACCTCGAAGTGCCCGACGACCAGGCCATGATGGAGGCGATCAAGACCTACCTGTCCTTCTTCCCAAGCAGCTGCC
>CAYYHT010000405.1:0-7273 GCA_964471355.1 uncultured Enterobacteriaceae bacterium | reverse complement strand
GACCTCGCCCTGCTCGGACCGCAGGATCAGCCAGTTGCCCCCACGGGACACCGCGACGGCCCTGCCCAGATCCGACGAGTGCAGCTCGCGATGGGACCACGCCCCAAACCAGGTGAGGTAGCGCAGCCACGAGCCCGGGCCTGCTGCCCGCCGAAGCTCCACCTCGTGCGTGCGCAGCGTGACCACGGTGTCATAGGCTCGACCAGCCAGCAGCCGCAGCCCGACGGTCGCCAGCAGCCACAGGGCCGCGAACGCCATCCATGGGGGTTGCCACCGCGACATGCCACTGGTGACCAGCCACAGCAGCAGCAGGCTGCTTCCCCCGGCAAGGCCCAGCAGCATGCCCACCCACGCGATCGCCGCCCCCTCTTGGTAGGCGCTCGCCCGCAGGTGCAGCCGCACTTCGTCAAGCGCGCTGGTGGGCCGAAAGCTCTGGGGCACGTCCGTCATTGGGCCCACGGTAGCAGCGGACCGCCCGCCCGGTGTTACAAGCTGCAGCCATGCTCATCCTGCTCTTCACTGCCTGCATCAATTCCGTCATCACCGTCGACTACAAGACGTGTCCGATGGCGATCGAGCTCGACATCACCGAGGCTCTGCCCGGCGAGGTCGTCACCATCACCGGCGACATGAGCGAAGATTTCGACACGTCCATCCGGGTCGGTGGCGCCAACGTCGCGGTGGTCGACTTCACCCGTGACGAATGCGCCGACTGCGATTCGTGTCGGATTTTCGCCGACTGCAACGAGTGCGAAGCCTGTGCCGATTGCACAGCCACCTGCGCCTCATGCGTCCAGACCGTGACCTTCATCGTGCCCGATGTCGACGCAGGCCAGACCGCTGTGGTGCTGGCAAACAGGTACGGGACGTCCGATTCCGTGCCCTTCACAGTGCTCGCCGTCGACACCGGAGACGACACGAACAGGTAAACCACGTGTCAGGCGGTTGATCCCCCGCGTCCAGCGGTGTAGTTAGGCGCCTTGCGAGGATGTTTCATGCTTTCGCTGATCCTGCCCCTTCTGACCCTGACCCCCACCGCCCAAGCCGGAGGCATCGGCTTCATCGGCACCGGTGGCGTTCGCGGCGAGACCGTCTACTTCTATGACCGCAGCGACAACGACCAGAAGTACAGCATCAGCGAGACCATCGCGAACATGGGTACCGGCATCGAAGTCATGCTCGGCGACCGCGACGACCCAATCCAGGGTCACTTCCGCGGCTATGCCATGTTCGAGACTCCCGAGTACGACCCGGCCAATGTCACCAACTTGGTGGCAGAGCGCGACGTCGACGCGGCATGGCGCGAAAAATGGCGTTCGGTCGGCCTGGCTACTGTCGGCCTTCAGTTCAAGATCATCGGTGACCCGGACACCTTCCAGGTCGTGGCCCACGCCGACATGGGCTCGGGCTTCCTGACCCTCGACCACAGCGAATTCCTACTGATTGAGCTGGGCGGAGGAATCACCAAGGCCGTTGGCCGCGATCTGCAGTTCTTCGCTTCGGCGGTGTACGCTGTTCGTGTCGACCGCGGCATGGTGCATGGTGCAAACGTCTATAGCGGTCTGCGCTACCTCTTCGACTAGCCAGGAGGCCCAATGTCCCCGACGCGGCTCGGCATCTGCCTTGTAGCCCTGTCGGCATTGCCTTCCATCAGCTGCTTTGGCGTGCTGCCCACTGACGCCCCCGAGTGGCGTGACCAGCTACAGCCCGACACGGCCTGCTACGACGTCAACATCGGCGATGGCCTCGACGAAGACACCACACAAGAAGTGAACGACCTGTTCGACTGCCTCAATTGGCACGGACACGTCTCATCGATGCAGCCCATGCGCGATGCCTTTGACAACTCCACGCGCTCCGGGGTGCCGATCGGCATCGAGCTGGCGACCATGGCGAACCACATGGATGACGTCGAGGTGGACCCGTTCGCTTTTGCGACAGTGGCTCTCGATCTGGTGCAAGCCGAAGACCGGCCCATCGAAGAGTTCTTCGATGTCGTGCTCGAGCTGTCCTACGGCGTTCCTGCGAAAGAGGTGCGCAGCTCGGGCTTCAATCTGCAGTCGTCGGTCAACCTGCAAGCCGGTGTCTTGGCTCCTCTGGACGACGTCGCTCCCGAAGTCTGCTCGGTCCTGCTCGACGACGACCTCGACACCATCATCTCGGTCGGCGAGGGCATGTCCGACCCCGAGATGAAGCGCTGGATCTGGACCTTTGATTCAATGGCTCGGTCCACCAACCCCGCTGTGGTCACAGTCCGCGAGAACCTGCTCGAACACGCGGGCGAGATGCTCGTCGCCACCCGCGATCCGAGCAACGACGTGTGGAGCGGTGCGAGCGGCAACAGCCTGCGCGATCTTCTGGCGGGAGAGGTCATCGGCGACCCCGCCATCGTGCAGATTGCTCCTGCCATGGAGTCCATTCTCGGGGACAACCGGGTCCGCTCGAACATCCACACCACCTTCATCGAGATGCACGACGACGGCATCATGCAGGACCTCGCGGGAGATACGAAGTGGTTCGCCAGCACCAACCTGCAGGGCTCGTCACTGCAGACCGGCCAAACCAGCGGGCTCGCGGCGTTCCTAAGGCTGCTTTCCAACACCAACCGGCCCATGACCTGCAGCGTCGATCTCGGCTTCCTGGGCAGCCTGGACATCGATCTCGGCAACATGGCTGTCACCATCCTCAACCTGCTGGCGGACCAGGACCCCTACGCCCTGCAGGACCTGACGGGCTTTCTTGGTGACCTGCTCGACTTCCCACTGTCCGAGTGGATGATCGACTTGATTGTCGACAGCGAAGCCTGCTCTGCGCTCAACCAAGAGGTGTTCGATGACCTCGATGCGTTGGCGCTGCTGTCCGACCCACAAGCCGAGGCGCTGATCGTCTTCGTGATCGAACTGCTCAACGACCTAAAGTACGGCAACAGCAACCACCTGCAAGAGATTGCGGACGTGGTCACGGTGCTCAACGACATGGGCAAGATTCCGCAGACCGAAGAGGTCCTGCGCGACGTCGGTGACGAGCCCGCCATGGACGACGTGGTCGGATTGATCGACATTTTGGCCCAGCCCAATGCCCACGGCCTGTCGGTGCCCGACGGCGGGCGGCCCTACGGACTCAGTGACATGCTCACGAACATGCACGGTTCGTTCGAACTCCAAGACGGTCTGACCGGCTACGAACGCATGGAGCCGCTGATGACGCCGGTCCTCGAAGCGGACGGCACCTGGGTGGCCATCGGCAACGCAGGCAACGTGCTGGCCGATGGGGACAGCCAGCTCAGCCGCGCCCTGGACCTGATTCCGCCGTTGATCGATGCCGACCCGGAGCTGACCCTGTTGGACCAGCTCGGCCCGCTGTTGTCCGACCGACAGCTCGCCGGACCACTGCTGCGCGTCGCCGAGAACCCCAGAATATCCGGCGCCATGCTGACTCCGGTTCCGATGGGCGACGATCCCGAGGTGCCCCTGGCCTTCGTCAGTCGCCTGATTCGCAACGGAGCCGTCGACGACCTGCTGCGCATCATGGACATGATGCTCGTCGAACTGGACAGGCTGCAGGAAGAGCAAGACTCAGCGGAGTAGAGCCACGGCATGCAGCGCCGCCGGTTAGTCGGGTGCGAACCGGGAGAGTCGATGTCCGAGACCGCGTACCTGACCCCAAGCGGCCGTCTGCAGCACCTGTACGGCGACAACGTGCACATTCTGGCCGATGCGTGGGGCTTGACTGCCACCCAGCGGCTGTCCTCTCCGGACATCTCTCTGCTCGCCTTCCATGCCCTGCTGAGGTCCTGCTTTTGGCAGATCGCCCGCGCGTCGACAGAGCAGCTGCCAACCAAGTTGGTGAGCGCTCCCACCCGAATGCAAGCGATCCAGCCCGAGGGCGTGTTCACAGGCGCCATCATCGACCCCAAGAGCCCCATCGTCGTCGTCGACATCGCCCGCGGCGGCATGATTCCCTCCCATCTGTTCCAGCTGGCACTGATGGAGGTCGTCGATGAGGACGCTGTCCGCGTCGACCACATCTATATGCAGCGCATCGCAGACCCCGAGACCGGGGCTGTGGCGGGGGTGCACCTGTCCGGCAGCAAGATCGGCGGTCCTGTTGCGGGCACCACCCTGATCGTGCCAGACCCCATGGCCGCGACGGGAAGCTCGATCGCCCACGTGCTCAAGGAGTACAACGAATCCGAGGGCGGCCCTCCGGCGCAGGTCATCTGCTGCCACCTGATCGTGACCCCCGAGTACATCAAGAAGATCACCACCGAATTCCCGAACGCCATCATCTATGCGATTCGCCTGGACCGTGGCCTGTCCGACCCCGACGTGCTCGCGAGTGTGCCCGGCACCCACTGGGACCGTGAAAAGGGCCTCAACGCCCACGACTACATCGTGCCCGGAGCCGGCGGCCTGGGCGAAGTCATCAACAACGCCTTTGTGTAAGAGGACCGCATGCTCAAAGCCGCATACACCGCGATCGACGCAGAAAATGCCCAAGACCCAAAGAACGAAGAGGTCGTGTACGGCAACCGCATGACCAACCGTCTGGCGGCGTTCAGCCCCGACGCCAGCGACGTGCTCAAGCTCGCCGCACGCGCCCAGCACATTCGCCGCTGGGAGATCGTTCGCGAGTCCTTCGACGAGGGGCGTCGCGGGTACCATGACTGGCGAAATGCGGCGATGGCGCACCACGCCACGGTCGTAAAGACGGTCCTGTCGGGTGTCGGCTACGACGACGAGGCCATCGGCGCCGTTCAGGCCCTGGTCACCAAGCAAAAGCTGACCACCGACCCCGAGATGCAGGTCCTCGAAGACGTCATCTGCATCGTCTTTCTGCAGCACTACGCGCTCGACTTCGCGGGCAAGCACGACGAGCCCAAGCTGCTGCGCATCCTGACAAAGACCTGGGGCAAGATGAGCGGCGCTGGCCGCTTGGCGGCACTGTCCACGGACCTTCCACTGAGTGTGCGCGAGCTCATCGCCAAAGCCACGACCAGCTAGATGGGTTGAGTCCGAAGTCCGGAGCGTCGTCGAACAAGGAGCGGCGAGCTTCGTCGAACAAGGAGCGGCGAGCTTCGTCGAACAAGGAGCGGCGAGCTTCGTCTCGCCGTTGCAGCGGATCGACGGCGAGACGAAGCTCGCCGCTCCTTGGACACTACGGACTCAAGCCACTAGGCGCTGTCGACCAGCGACGTGGCCAGCAATCGCACCGATGGAGCGGCGTAGCCCGAGGGCAACACGCCCGGAGCGGCGGCCGACAACTGGTAGGCGCCCTCGATCGCGGCCATCAATGCAGCGGCACCAGGCTCCGAACGAGCCGGATCCTTGCCTTCGCTGACCAGCCAGCCCGCCAGATGGGTCCGCAGCGCCTCGACTGTCCGGGCGACCTGTTGGGCGTACACCTCCCGAACCTCGGGCTGCCCGACCGCCTCGGCCCCGACCGCAACCCAGGCGGCAACAACTTGTGGGTCCGACCCCTCACCCAGCGCCAGGTGCGCATCGAGCAGGGCAAACAGCTTCTCGCGGTGGGACCCGTAGTGAGAAGCCCCCTCATATCGACCGCGAATTCGCTCTGACAGCTCTTCGACCAGCGCCACGAGAATTTTCTGCTTGCTGCCGAAGTGGTAGTGCACGATGCCCGATGCGACACCGGCTTCACTTGCGATCTGCTTGATGGAAGCGCGTTCGTAGCCCCGGTCGGCCATGACTCGCATGAGCCCTCCCACAATCTCTCGGCGACGCTGCTCGGTATTGGACGGTCTTGGCATGATTCGATGCTACACGTTATAAGTTGGTCATGCGACCTAATAACAAACCACATGTCCTTCTCGATGACGCCCTCACCCCGCTCGAGGCCAATGCGCTCATCGAGCGAGCGACCGATCGGGGTCTGCTGCCCACCGGTGCGCACTACCCACCGTCGTACCGCGACAACGACCGGCTAGTGTGCGAGGACCCCAAGCTCGCCGCGGTGCTGCTGGAGCGACTGCGTGCCCATCTGCCCGAGCGCATTGAACACGACGGCAGCGTCTGGCAGCTCGACAGCATCAATCCACGATTCCGCGTGTGCCGCTACCGGGGCGGTCAGCGCTTCCGCATCCACCGTGATGGCGTGCACCACTGCGAGGACGGGCGCCGCTCGATGCTCACCTTCATGGTCTACCTCAATGACGCCACCGAGTTCGAGGGCGGCGATACCCGTTTCTTTGCTGGGCGTCGGGACACCGACCCGGTGACATTCCGGGTCACTCCAAAGGCGGGCAGGCTCATCGTCTTCGACCACACCATCTGGCACGACGGAGCCCCGGTGACCGCAGGTCAGAAGTATGTGCTGCGCAGTGACCTGCTGTACCGCCGCGTCGCGGGCCGCCCCGAGGCCGAAGGGCACCGCGGCTACGTCTGGAAGGCAATCCCCCTGCCCTGCGGCGGAGTCGCGACCACAGGGCGAGACAAGACCATCCGTCTGTGGAACGCCGACCTGCAACCCACCGGCATGTGGCGCGCCCATCGCTCGTCGGTCTTTGCCCTTGCCGTGGCTCCCGACGGCACGCTCTACAGCGGCAGCCGCTCGGGACACCTCAGAGCGTGGAGCCCAGCCGGTGAGTTGATTGCAGAGGCCACCGTCGACGGCGCCTTGCTTGACGCTCGCTGGACGCGGTGGGGCCTGATTACGGCGGGCGCCGACGGGTGCATCCGGCGCTGGCGCCCCGGCCTAGAGCACAGCGAGACCTGGACGGGTCATGCGGGGTGGGTGTGGCGCATTTCAGAGACCAAGGGCGGACTGCTCTCTGCCGGCGAGGACGGCACCGTGCGCATGTGGAAGCCCGACGGCAGCCACGTGGTGCTGTACCAAGGCGCCCATCCCATCACCACCGTGATTCCCCTCGAGGACGGCTTCGCTACCGGAGACGGCGTCGGTGTGGTGCGGGTGCATCGCCCGCGAATCGTGCGCGTCGTAGCGGACCATGCCGCGCGAGTACGCGACCTGATGTTGGTCGCTCCCCACCTGCTGGCCTCTGCCGCCGAGGACGATCGCGTGACCATCACCGACCTGCAGACGGACGCCCAGATTCTGGTCTTCGAGCACGACGACTTCGTCACGAGCCTGGCTATGCACCGCGGCCACCTGCTCAGCACATCCTATGACGGAGGCGTCGCGTGTTGGGAGCTTCCTAGCGAGCAGCGCAAGTTCGGCTAGGCCAGCGCCACAGCCTCGATCTCGACCGAGACATTCTTGGGCAAACGGGCGGCTTCGACTGCAGCCCTTGCGG
>CAYYHT010000404.1:0-7274 GCA_964471355.1 uncultured Enterobacteriaceae bacterium | reverse complement strand
CAAGGAGTGGCGAGCTTCGTCTCGCCCAAGGAGGGGCGAGCTTCGTCTCGCCCAAGGAGTGGCGAGCTTCGTCTCGCCCAAGGAGGGGCGAGCTTCGTCTCGCCCAACAAGTGTCACGCATTGGCACATCCCGCCTAGACCCATTGCCGACGACGAATGTCGGCGTCAAAGGAGTCTCGATATGCACTACGCCTTCGCCATTGCCCTCGGCAGCCTCATTCCAGCGGCGGCTCTCGCAGCCTCGTACTGCGATTGTGCCGGGTGCCCATTCTAGTCAGGCACGCACTTGGACCGCTTCGAGCGCGCACAACTCAACTCCAACATGGCGCGACTCGCGTCGGGGGACAGGTCTGCGTTCGAGGCGGTCTATGTGGTGGCGGCTCCCGCGGTCCAGCGGTTGACCCGCCGCCTGTTGCGGGGAAGTCCGGACGCCGAGGATGTGGCTCAACAGGCGCTGCTCAAGGTGTTCGAGCGGGCCAGTCTGTACGACCCCGAACGCCCGGCTATGCCGTGGATTCTCGGCATTGCGAGCTGGGAATGTCGAACCGCCCGCAAGAAGCTCTACCGGCGTCGCGAGGTCGATGCGCCGATCGAGGTCATGGTCTGCCCGGGCGAGAGTCCCGAGGAATGGCTGGTCGCGGCCGATCTGCAAGACGCACTTCACAGCGCCATGGGGCAGCTTGGACCGCGGGACCTCGACACGCTCGCAGCGTCGATGGGTCTTGTGCCACGCCCCAACATCTCAGGGGCGACCTTCCGAAAGCGTCTGCAGCGAGCGATGGAACGGCTGCGCGCCGTCTGGGAGGCTCAGAATGGATGAGCTGAAGCATGCCGCTCGCGCAGCCTATGAGCGGGGACGTTGGTGGTGGGCCGCCCGCGTCGCGTTCATCGTGGTTCCGCTCGTGCTGTTGTCGCTGTTCACAGCCACGCAGCCAGTGTTCAACCTGGTCGCTGGCTCGGGTCTGTTGGTGGCCACCACATGGCTTCGTTGGCGTGGCGGCGACTGGTCTGCAGCGGCCGAGATTGGCTTGGGAGCGGGAGCCTTTGCCTATCTGGTGCCTCTGGCGATTCCGGCCTGCGGACACTGCTGTGCGCCGGGGACCGCATGCGGCCTCGAGCTCGGCCCCTGCATTGCTGGGGGCGTGCTGGCCGGCCTGATCATCGGCACCCGGGCGGGTGCAGCCCGCGGCGTCGCCTTCGGGGTCTCAGCGGCCGGGGTCGCGGGCTTGCTTGGAGCGCTCACGTGTGCACCCTTTGGGGCCGCGGTGATGGCCGGAATGGCCGGCGCGCTGGTGTTGACTGTCGGAACGGTGATGGTCGCTGCACGAGCGTGAAGCCGCGTTCCAGGAGAATCGATGCAGATAGTGACCCTCTCGGGAAGTCCGCGCTCGGGCAGCTACACCGCCAAGGCACTCGCGGTCATGAGCGACGAGTTCGAGGCACATGGGCACCAGGTCACTCGCCTGGACATGGCCACCCTGCGTCTGCACTTCCCGGGCTCTCCTCCCACCGACGATGCGACGCGCATGAAGGCGGCCATTGCCGCCGCGGACGCAGTTGTGCTGGCGACCCCCGAGTACCACGGCAGCATCAGTGCCGCGCTCAAGCTGGCGCTTGAGAACATGGGCTTTCCCTCGGCGCTCAAGGAAAAGCCGGTTGCGATGCTAGGTGTGGCAGGAGGACGCATCGGCGCCATCAAGTCCATCGAGCAGCTGCGCTCCATCTTGGCTCATGTGGGGGCGTTTGCCCTGCCCGGTTCGGTGTCGATTCCGAACGTGCGAAAGGCCTTCGATGCCGATGGGAACTGCCTTGATGCCGACATCGAAGGGCGGCTCAAGAAGCTTGTGGAGTCCCTGGCCAAGTACGTCGGCAAGGGAAGTTGCGATATCGCGTCACGGGAAGCTGCGGTTCGAGGCGATTCGAACTAGAAACAGCCCACGGAGACCATCTATGCGCCTCGCAAGCATTCTGTTCGCCCTCGTCATCGCCCCGGCCTGTATCGGCAGCGGAACCGAGCCAGAGCCCCCAGACACCGAAGACAGCGATGATGGCGCCATGCCCTGCTTGGCTCAAGTGACCGACCCTGTGCTTGCGGTCAACGAGTACGAGTGGAACGGCGCCACCTACTACTACTTCACGATGGACTGCTGCGATCAGTTCAACCAAGTCTACGACGACCAGTGCAACTACGTGTGTGCACCGGACGGCGGCTTTGCAGGCACCGGCGACGGCCAGTGCCTGACCTTCTTCGACGAAGCGGTTGCTGGCAGCCAAGTCTGGCCCTAGTGGCCCGAGCCTTCGCAGTGCTGCAGGCCTGCTAGACTCTGGTGCATGGCCGACTACAGCGACAAGATCGAGCAGGTTCTCCAGGCCGTTGAGCTGAAAGAGCAGGACGCACGACTGATGTCGGGGCAGGCCTTTCCCGCGCTCGAGTTCCTCGACGAGAATGGTGGATCCGTTCGCCCTCGCGATGTGGGACCCGGCCCGCTGCTGCTGGTGTTTTTTCGTGGCTTCTGGTGAAAGACCTGCATGAAGCAACTCCGAGGTCTCGGAGCCGTCCACACCGCCCTTGAAGCAGCCAAGGGAACCCTATGGGCCGTCTCGGTTGACCCGCCGCAGACCATGCGCGAAGAGCGAGCAGCGGGGCACGTGTTCGCCGGCTCCTATGTGCATGCGTCGAAGCAGACGCTCAACGAGCTGGGCCTGCTGCACCGTGGACGCACCAGGGAAATCGCCGCGCCCGCGAGCATTCTTATCTCGGCGGACCAGACCGTGGCCTGGACCTACTACTCGGCCAGAGTGGGCGAGCGGGCCGAGCCGTCAGCGATTCTCGATGCGCTAAAGCCGTGGACCGATGCGGTGGGCCACGCGACCCCCAATTCGGCGACTGCAGCTCGAGCGGTCTCCGTTTCCGAGGACGAGCGCAGCGAGCACCGGGCCACCAAGCGGCGCCTGCAAGAGGTGCTCGATTCGCTGATGGACGCCAACGATCGCATTGGCCAGCTGAACGAGGGACTCGAGGCCTTGGTGGTCAGCCGCACCGAGGCACTCAACGCGTCGCTGGCGCAGTCCCAGGCAGTGCTCGAGAGCATGGCCGACGGGCTCATCTCGGTGGACTCTTCCGACAAGATTCGCGCGGCAAACCCCGCATTTTCGACCATGCTCGGCATTCCTGACGTGCCCCTTGGGTTCGATGCCTCCGAGGTTCTGCCCGCTCCTCTGCTTGCGCTGCTCGAGCGTGCTCGCACCGGGTTGGACGTGGTCACAGCCGACTTCGATCTGCCTGATGGGGCGATCGGTGCTGTGAAGGTCTCTCCTATTTTGGGCAGCACAGGGGTTTGCGTCGGCCATGTATTGGTGCTGCGCGACGTGACCCTCGAGAAGCGGGTCGACCAGATGAAGACCAACTTCATCACCACTGTGTCGCACGAGCTACGCACCCCACTGACGTCGGTGCTGGGTTTTGCCCGATTGACAGCGCGAAAGCTGGAGTCCCACGTCTTGCCGCACCTTCCGCCCGGCAATGCCAAGTGCGATCGGGCTGTCGAACAGGTTCGCAACAACCTGCGCATCATCACCACCGAAGGCGTCCGGCTCACCGACCTGATCAATGACGTGCTCGACATCTCCAAGATGGAGGCTGGCCGCATCGACTGGAAGCGCGAGGTGCTGTCTCCCGCTGAGCTTGTTGAGCGTGCAGTCGCGGCGACCACGTCGTTGTTTGACCGCGGCCTCGAGGCCCGCACCGAGGTCTCGGAGAGCCTGCCGCCCATCGTCGGCGACTCCGACCGCGTCATCCAGGTGCTGGTGAATCTGATCTCGAACGGGGCGAAGTTCACATCCGAGGGTTGGGTCGAAGTAAAGGTCGCTGAACAGGACGGTGGGGTGGCGTTCAGCGTCAGCGACACCGGTGTGGGCATTGCACCAGCCGACCAACAGTCGATCTTTGAACGCTTTCGTCAAGTGGGCGATACGCTGACGGACAAGCCTGGAGGCACGGGGTTGGGCCTGGCGATCTGCGCTCAGATTGCCGAGGCACACCAGGGAACCTTGAGCGTCAGCAGCGAACCGGGCAAGGGCTCAACGTTCATGTTCTGGCTGCCCGCCGGCGATGACACCGCAGCCCCTGCACAAGCGCGGCCGGCCCAGGACGATGGCCCCATCCCCGCCGCCGCCGGCCAGCAAATCTTGGTGGTCGATGACGACCCGAGTCTGCGCGAGCTCCTGCGGCAGCAGCTGACCGATCACGGATACATCGTCCATGAAGCCCGAGACGGGGTCGAGGCCATCCAGAAGGTCCGCGACCACGCACCAGATCTGATTGTGCTGGACGTGATGATGCCCGGCATCAGCGGCTTTGACGTGGCCGCCGTGCTCAAGGCCGACACCGCGACCCAGCAGATCCCGCTGGTCATCCTGTCCATCATGGCCGATCAAGAGCAGGGCTACACTCTGGGGGTCGACCACTACTTCACCAAGCCGACCGAGGCCGATGTGCTGCTGCGGGCGATCCAGAAGCTGCTTGACCAGGTCGAGTCCCCCGACAAGCTGCTGGTGGTCGAGGGCCGATCAGACGGCTGACGCGGCTGGCTGACTACTGGCAGTCCGCGATGGCCAGGCCTGCCGACTTGAGTGCGGCCGGGCTGTGGCGGTCGTCGGCGATGGCCAGCTCGAGATCGACCGCGGGAATCGAGGTGCCCATGGCGTCGTTCATCACGGAGATGAACTCGTTGGCGACAATCGCGTAGCCCACGTCACTGAAGTGCACGCCGTCGGTCGACAGAACGCCTCCGAACTTGGTCACGGTGATCGACTGGCCAGCGACGGTCAATCCGGTCTGGTCGATCTCGATCACGCGGGAGTACAGGTCGACAACGTGCACGCGGTCGTAGCGAGCTGCCTCGGTGTCGAGGGCGGCGCGCATGCCGTCTGCAGCGTCTTCGATGGCGTCGAGGCGCGCATTGACCTCGGCTTCGGGCACGCCGTCGTCTATCAGGGCTTGGCGTCGCACCGCGGTCAGCGGCAGCAGTGTGGGTCTGGGCAGGTTGGCCACGAACACCTCGGCGCCGGTCGCGTCCAGGCGCTGCAGCAGCTCGGCGATTTCGTCGTGGACTGTCTCGACGGGGGTGAGGGCATCGGGATCGAGGTCCTCGGCCAACACGATGCTGCCGATGACGTCATTGCCGTAGGTGTCGGTGATCATCACGACGTCGGGCTGCAGGGCCTCGACGAGCTCGAGCTGGGTGACGGTGACCGAGTCAAAGACCTCGCCATAGGGATCGATGGCGAGGTGGGCCAAGAACTGCTGGCTGAACTCGTCGGGATCGGGCCCTCGAATCAGGTCGCCGACGTTGGTATCGCCAACGGCCACGTTGTACGGCACGATGTCGGCGTCAACGCGACCCAGGTAGAAGCCGATGCGGTCCTCTTCGACGTCGTTCAACAGGTTCAGCACGTCGATCGCAGCCTGGGCCAGGTGGCCCGGGACATCGGGCACTTCGCATGCCGGTGGCGGACCGATGTCGTCGGCTCCGATCTCGGGAAAGAGAGGCTCGGCCAGCAGCGGAATGGGGTGGTAGGCCCCTGTCGTCTCGGCAATCCACCGCGACGGGCTGTGCAGCTGGGCGTGCTGTCCGGGAACGCCGCCCTGGGTGCCCTGAGTCAGGCTCGCTCCCATGGCCACAAATGTGCCGAGCTCGTGCTCCGGAGCGTCGTAGGTGAACGCATCTTGGTAGACCACCGGTCCATCAGGGGTGTGCAGAGTGATGTCGACCGGACCCGATTCCGGATGCCCCTGCACGTGCACCGTTGGTCCATCGGCGCCGTCGATGAGCTCGTAGGTGGCGATGCCTCCCACATCCACAGCGGTCACGTCGTAGGGCGTATCGAGTGTGATCTCGAAATAGCCGGACTGAGGCCCGCTGTCGGGACTGACAGACAGGGGCGGAGCACACGCGAGCGAGAGAAGCAGCAACATGCCGCCTGTATATTCGGCGGCCGCGGCCGAGCATGTCGTGTCCTGTCATTTGTCAATCAAATGATTGAGTTCGGCCCAGTGCATAATCTCGGACGAGAATGGCGGGTCATCCTGTCTGGGCTTGAGCCCTCATTGTGGAGTTGCGCTGCCCGGTCCTCATCACCGCTTCGAGACGCTGGTCCGACCGGTCATCAACGACCTGTACGGGTTTGCTCTGCGACTGACCCGGGATCCAGTGCGCGCCGAAGATCTGCTGCAGCAGAGCCTGCTGGTCGGGCTTCGACGGCTGGATCAGCTTCGTGACGAGGGCGCCTTCCGGGTTTGGCAGAGTCGAATCGTCTACCGCACCTTCTTGAATCTGGGTGACCGACAGCGCCCCACTCCCTTCGACCCAGACGACTTGGAGCGCCGGGCCATCACCCCCAAAGGGGCACTGCGGCGGCCCGATGATCATGTGTCGGCCCGTGAAGTGGGGGCGGCGGTCGGCAATGCCCTCGACAAGCTGCCTATGGAACAACGGGATGCGGTCTGGTTGGTCGATGGGCAGGGCTACAAATACGCAGAGGCGGCTGAGATCTTGGGGGTGCCTGCGGGGACAGTGGCTTCGCGTGCGGCGCGTGGTCGCCGTGCACTGCGCACCCGTTTGGCTGACGTCGCCAGAGAGCACGGGGTTCTGCAATGAGCAGTGAGCACTTCGAAGCGCAGATCGCAGCGTGGGACCCTGACGGGCCCGATCTGTCCGAAGAGATCGTCGCGCATATCGACGACTGTGACGTGTGCCGTGCGGCCTTCCACGCGCGCTTCGAGCCGTGGACGCCCGATGACCAAGTCCAAGTGCCCGATGGTCTGATGCAGCGCGTCATGCCCCAGGCCCAGGTGCCACAGCCTGCCAATCGGGGACAGTGGCTGGCGGGCGCGACGCTGCTTCTGGCGGCTGTGCTGGTCGGCATGGTCAGCATTCCGGCCGGGTTGATGATGGTCTCGTCGAGTGGCGGCGGTGGCTCGTCGACGGACGCCGTTCAAGAGTCCCCTACGAAGAAGAAGAAAGCGAAGAAGAAGAAGAGCGAAGACACGGGCAGTGATGAAGGGGGAGGGGCCGCCTCGCCGCCGCCTCCACCACCAACGCGCCGCAGCTCGGGGTCGTCGAGCAAGAGGCCGGCAAAGAAGGCGGCGTCCGGTGTCCCCCAGCCCGCGTCGGCACCGGGTGTGGTCACCCTTCGCGTCGAGGGCCAGAGCTTCTTGGCGGTGGAGCTGAAGTGCGATGACGGCACGCGCAAGCGGGCGGCGTTCAGCGGAA
>CAYYHT010000403.1:0-7318 GCA_964471355.1 uncultured Enterobacteriaceae bacterium | reverse complement strand
CGGTGCAGCTGCAGCCGGGCGAGGAGGTCGGACGTTGGCTGGTTTCGACCATGGCCATGACGGGCATTCGCGACGTTGATGCGCTCAAGGCGCTGCTGTATCCAGAGGAGGACGACAGCCTGACGCTCGACCCCGCGATCATCGAATCGGCTCTGCGCAACCCCAATGCCTTCTTGCCGCCCGAGCAGCCGCACCGCTCCGCTCCGCCTCAACCGGTACGTGCCAGCGAGATCACCGCCGACACCATCGAGCGCTGGATTGGCTGGAAGCGGTTCTTGCAAGGTGCCCAGAGGGTCCCCGATACGCGCGGAAAAGACATCGATCTGGCCTTTACCGAGGGCGACATCCACCGGCATCTGACGCGGATCTATGGAAACACCCGCGTGCTGGCGCGCCAGATGCCCGGCCGCGTGATGATCGTCATTGCTGGAGACGGTCAGAGCCCCACTCGGGAGCGACCGACTGGCAGTGCACGCCCGGTGATGTTGGCCCACCGCGCTCTCCTGCTCGACCCCAATGTTCGGTACCTGCGCATCCAGCACGCCCAAGGCACTCACCTGTCCTGGATGAAAGACATGCTCGAGACCATTCGGCAGCGCCCGGCAGATGGCGAGCCGGTCGGTCTTCAGTGGGAGGGCGAACACGGTTCGAGCGTGAATGTCGTCTTGGTTGCGGTGCGCGACCCCGACAGCGGCCACTCCAATCCATGGTCGCTCGATGGATGGTCGATCGAGCACTGTGGCGTGGTGGTGTCCGAGCTCGAGGCGGCCGCACACGACTACCAGTTTGCGATCTTCACCGAGTTGCTGCCCGGCCTTGAGGGCAGGATCAACCAGGATCTCCTGCACTTCGGGCGCGCACACTGTCAGGGCCTTCTGGACCAGGGAGGAAGTCGCGCCCACGGGTCGCAGGCCGACGTCATCAACGAGGCCGTGGTTCGCCAGCTGACCCAGTGGATTTCGGGTTTGCGGGCTTGGCAGGCCGATGGTCGGACGGACGTTCCCGCGTCAGGGGTCGAGCGCATCAGGTGGGTTGCTGAGCAGCTTGGATTGGCAGACCACCGTCTGGCCAGGGCTCTCGGCATGCAGATGGACGTGGGCGGTGCTCCGGAAGAAGCGGCGCTGCGCATCTGGCATTCAGTACCACTCTGGCCAGGTCCGCTGTGGGAGCAGCTCGGCGCGCCCTGAAGTCTCGTGTTGCACCAAGCGGTGGCCTTGTGGGTATCATCCCGACCCATCGCAGACCGGAGGGTCAAAGGGTGCACTACACAGTGACGGCAGCCGACGGAATGTCGGTCAAGGTCCACGCTCCGAACTGGATGATGGCGATGTCCAAGGCCATGGCCTTTATGGACATCGATCCGGACTCCATGGGCCGATGGGTGTGCGAACCCCAAGAAGCGGGGGCGGTAAAGGTCAAAGATCCTGCCAGCGGAGGGGTCTGGGATGTCATCCCCGTCTCCGAAGACGGGACTGCGGCTAGTCCGCCGGCAACTCCGGCAACCCCGGCAACTCCGGCTGCGGCGGCGCCGACCGCGCCGGTTCCAGCTGCACCCCCAGCGCCTGCACCGGCCGGGACCTCATTGAGGCCTCCTGAAGACCTCGCCGAGAAGCTCTTCGACTTGTCCTTCGACATCACGAGTCAGACGCCAAACGTCGCCTGCTCGACGACGCTGTCCCTCATCAACGATTTCGTGCCCTGCGAGGCCAGCTCGGTGCTCCGCGGCACGCTCAATGATGTGGCGCTGACCTTTGTGGCGGTCAACGGCCCCGTGGCAGGAGATATTCTGGGGCGCAAGTTGCCCTGGGGAACGGGTCTGGTCGGTACTTGCTACGACTTGGGTCTGTCCATTCACACCACCGTCGATCACGCCGAACAACACCTCAAAAAGGTCGACTCCGACACCGGATTCCAGACCAAAGCGGTGCTGTGTGTGCCTGTTCGCAATGACACGGGCACGTTTGGAGTCATTCAGTTGCTGAATCCTCCTGGCGGGCAGTTCCTGAACTGGCACATCGAAGCGTGTGAGCAAGTGGCCACGACGTTGGCCGGAGCGCTCTCGACGACCCAGGACATCTAGCAGCCGTGCGCTATCGCGTCACCGCCGCGAACGGAGCCTCCGTCGAGGTCGACGCCGTTGATTGGATGATGGCCATGTCCCAGGCCATTCGACACTTTGGGCTCGAAGTCTCCGGCTGGATCTGTGACCGAAAGCCGAATGGCGACACGGTCGTGACCGACTCGGCCTCGGGCCTGTCATGGACCGTGCGCTCCATCGCGCCGACCGATGCGCCTCCGTTGCCAGGCGCAGTGCCATCCAAGGCGGGACCTGCAGGAGCGCCACCCCCTGTGCCCTCCTTCTTGGCTGGGACGGCAAAACCGCGTTTCGTCACCCCCAAGCCAGCACCGCCTCGCAGCGAAGCCCGGGCACGCAACCCGCCGGCTTCTCCGGCACTACCAGCGAGCGAGCCGCTTCCGATCGAGCCACCAGCTTCGGCCAAGCCCGACGACAAGAGGCCCACAATGGGCGGCGCCCAGGGGGCGGACAAGCGAAGCTTCGGACAGCGCGCCCGCGGCGATGATGGGCGTGCACCCTCTCCAGAGTCCCCCAACATGCGGTGGGCACATCGAGGCCAGGTGCCTCCGCCCTCTCGTGGCAAAGGCGGCGCCCAACCGTGGAAGAAGCCGCCGAAGCCGTCGCGCATCGGTCCTCCTCCCGATCTGGCTGAACGGCTGTTTGAGTCCTCAATGGACATCACCGGTGCCGCCGACAAGAACAGCGCTTGCAGCGCCGCCCTTGAGATTGCTCTCGGCTTGGTGACCTGCGAGGCAGGCAGTGTGCTTCGCGGCACGATCAACGACTCGCAGCTGACCTTTGTGGCGGTATCCGGGCCCGTCGGTGGCCAGCTACTGGGGCGCAAAGTGCCGTTTGGCGAGGGACTTGTCGGCGTGGCCTTCGACCTGGGCATCACCGTTCAGGTCAACGACGTCAGCCGCGATCAGCGCCACAACAAGGACATCGACAACGAGACCGGGTTTGTGACCCGCTCCATCCTGTGTGTGCCGATTCGCTCATCGGGTGAATTCTATGGGTGTCTGCAGCTGCTCAATCCTCCTGGCCGCTTCCAGTCCTGGCACATCGAAGTGGCCGAGACCGTCTCGCGGACCTTGGCGGGCGCACTCAAAGAGATGATCTGAGCCTCGGGCTCATGCGACGCCGATTTCGTCCCCGTGCAGGTGCAAGAGGCCGGCTTGCAGGCACCATTCCAAGCAGTAGCGGGCGTGTGATTCTCCGCATTGGGTCAGGCGCACGCCCAGTGAACTCTCGGGCACCTCGGATGCCATCATTCCGCGAGCTCCACGCTCTTGGAGCTCGCGCATGACCAGATAGCCAAAGGCGATGGGATGCGGCGTGCCCCGCGACGCCCGCAGAGACCGGTGCTGTCCAGTTCCACGGGTGATGAGCGTGCCAATACCTTCCATGGCGCCCAACAGCACCGTGCGGGTCTTGCGCAGTGATTCGGGTGAGTTGGTGTGCAGGTGCTCGGCGACCAGCGTCTCGACCGTGTTCAGGGAAATCTCGGTTTCTTCCTGGTTCACGATCGGCGCGACGAGGTGTTCGACGGCGATCAACGTGATCGGATGAGACAGTGCCCACTGCAGGTCGACGAGGTCCATCTGGGCTGTCGCTGGTGCGTCGTTGTAGATCTGCTGGAACACGCCGTTGGCGACGCGAGCGTCCTCTGTCCATGCCAGGAAACCATCGCGAACCAATCGGATGAGTTCGCGTCGGCGCGCGACAGACAGACCCGGAAGGGCTCGATGACATGCTTGCTTCCACGCGAGCTGCGTGGAGCCCGTTTCTGCGAGGGCCAGCAGCGTATGCGCATCATCGAGATTGAGTGTCCGGGTCCAGCTCTTCATGGCGGGTCCATCAGGCAAGTCAGGCATGGTACCCAATGCCCGGATCGGGTACCAGCAACCGATGACCAAGTTGGACCCCGCACCCGACGAGAGCCTGGACCGGCTGAACGACAGCTGGTCGATCTTTCAGCTCAAGAAGGGTCACCGTTTCTCAACAGACGATCTGGCGTGCGCCTGGCGTGCCTCCATCGCGGCGCCCCGTGCTGCCACGGTGCTCGACCTTGGCTCGGGCATAGGTAGCGTTGGCCTGTCCGTGCTGTATTTGCTGGGCGAGGGGCCTACGCTGTTCGGTGTCGAAGCCCAGGAGGTCAGTGTTGGCTTGGCTCGCCGGTCGATCGCGCTGAACCAGCTGCAGCATCGGGTGAGCTACGAGCACGTCGACCTGCGCGAGGCGGACAGAGTGATTCTGGACCGCCGCTTTGACTTGATCACGGGGTCGCCGCCGTACATGCCGCTTGGAAAGGGTCTCATCTCTCCGCACCCGCAGCGGGCTGCGTGTCGGGCGGAGCTCCGAGGATCGGTCCTCGACTATTCGGCGGCCGCCAGACGCTACCTGGCTCCGGGGGGCCGGTTTACGGTTGTGATGCCGAGCGAGGATCCTCGCGTCGAGCAGTCATTCCGGGACAACGATCTGGTCGTGGTCGAGAAGTATGCGGTCTATTTCCGAGCCGATCGAACACCACTCATCAGTGTCTGGACGACTGCCCGTGCTGAGGATGGTCCGCACCCACCGACGGCCACCGGGTCGCTGACTGTTCGCAGTGCACAAGGGGAATGGACCCCCGAGTATTTCAGCTTCCGCGCCCATTTCGGAATCGAGGGCACAACTGCCTCTCAACAGGGAAGGCCGCCGTCGGTATAGTCACCGCGGAGGACTGAGTTGCGCATACGACAGGCCGTCGCGGCGACCCATCCTGGCCAAGTACGAGACGTCAATGAAGACGCGGTGCTCAGGCTGGTGAAGATTCCACTGTTCGCTGTTGCGGACGGCTTCGGCGGTGTCGGAGCGGGTGATGTGGCTGCGTCGGCGGCGGTGAGTGTGGTCAAGAACCACACCGAGTCCCTGCTGGGCTGCAACCGGGCCGTCGCCGATGACCGCAGTACGTCCAATCGACTCGCGCTGTCCGACATGCTCGACGACATCTTCAATCAAGCCAGCCGCAGCATCGGGACCGAGGCAAAGCGCCTGGGCAAGCACGGCATGGGCGCCACCATGGTGCTCGCCACCATTGTGCGCAACTACGCCTACATTGCCCATATTGGCAACGCACGCGCCTATTTGGTCCGCGAGGGCCGGGTCATCCGCCTCACCGAAGACCACACCGTCGCCGAGTTCCGTTTTCGTCGCGGGCGCATCTCGCGTGAGGAATATGAGACCAGCCCCGACCGCAGCGTGCTGTACCAGTCACTCGGTGCGGGCGTAGAGGTCGATGTCGACTTGGCAGAGGTACGTCTCGCCGGTGGCGACGCACTCCTGCTCTGCTCCGATGGACTTCCACGAGCACTGAGCGATGACCAAATCGTCGAGGGCATTGAGCCGGCCGACCTGGCCCGGTCGGTGCGCAAGCTCATGGCTTTGGCAAACCGGGCCGGAGCCGAGGACAACGTCAGCGCCATCCTCATTGGCGTCGACGCCGACGAAGGGGACGAGCCGCTCGAGGCCATCACCGACATCATGAAGTCGGTCTTCCTCTTCGAGAAGCTCACTCAGCCCGAGCGACTCATCATCGCGCCCTACCTCGAAGAGGTTGTGGTTCCCACTGGGCACACCATTGCCGGTGAGGGCGATCCCGCTGACTGCTTCTATGTGGTTGTCAGCGGTCGCGTTCGCGTGAGCAGCGGCGGCGTACACCTGACGGACGTGAAGCGAGGTGGCCACTTCGGTGAGATCGCTCTGGCCCGTCCTGTGAACCGTTCGGCCACCGTCAGAGCTCTGACCGAGACCCGCATGTTCAGCCTGACCCGTGAACGCTTCCAAGACTTGTTGCGCAACAAGCCTGACCTCGGTGCCAAGCTCGCCCTGTCACTGCTCGACGCCGTTGGCGATCGCCTGCGTGACTTGTCCGAGCGTCTCAAGGCTGCCGAGCGTGCGCTCAAGCCACAGCCCGACCCGGGCGACCAGACCGTCAAGACCCAGCGTGACTAGCTGGCTAGCCTAGTTCGTTCAGCTGCCTTTGAGCTGCGCATTGGTGTTGCGCAGTCGGGTGCCGAGTGTTGCGACCAGCTTCCACAGCATCATGTTGCCGAGAGCAGGCTCGAGCATGGTGAACTCGCGCAGCGCATTGCGGTCGATAGACAGCAGGTGGCCAAATCCCTTGGCCACGATGTCGGCGGACCGAGGCTCGTGGTCGACGAGAGCGAGCTCGCCGAAGTGTTCGCCGGCACGCAGCACGGCGACCTCGTTGCCGTCGACTTGCACCGACACCTCGCCCTGAACAACCACGTAGAGCGTGTCGCCGATTTCACCCTGCTTGACGATGCCCTCGCCGGGGGACACAAACCGTTCGGAGACAATCCTGCCCACGCGCAAGCGTGCGTGGAACGGCAGATCTTCGAACAGGAAGAGGTTCTCCATCGCCTTGGCGCGTGCAGCGACCGATTCGGCCTCGAGCACCGCTTCAGGTTCGACGGTGATGACCGTGACGTTGTCCTTGCCGCCGGCTCGCAGGGCCGCATCGATCAACTCGTCCACACAGACGGCGATATTCTCGCGCTGCAGGTACTCGAGCATGACTTGAGGCTCAACAAGGTCTGACAGCCCGTCCGAGCACAACATGATGCGATCGCCGTCGATCAACTCAATGGCGAGGGTGTCGGTCTTGGCGTTCGGGTACAGGCCCACCGCGCGGGTGATGACGTTGCGGTAGCGGCTCGTGCGGGCTTCCTCAGGCGTCATTGCGCCTGTGCGAATCAGCTCGTTGACCATGGAATGGTCTTCGCTAAGCTGGCGAAGCTGTCCGCTGCGCAGCAGGTAGGCGCGGCTGTCGCCGACGTGCACGATGAATGCGGACCCACCGCCCACGACCGCCGCGACCAAGGTCGTGGTCATGCCCTGGCGTCCGGTTGCGCTGGCTGCCTCGTAGACTCGCTTGGATGCGGCGTTAGCGGCCTCGTCCAGCAGTTCGAGCACCGCATTGCGGCTCTCGCGAGTGGAGTCAGTCGCGCAGGCGTCGACGCAAGACTTCAGCTTTGGAGCGAAGGCTTGGAAGGTATTGACGGTGATTGCACTCGCCAATTCTCCGGCCTTTCGCCCGCCAACGCCGTCAGCGACGACGAAGACGCCGAACTCTTCGGCTGCGAGGAGCGAGTCCTCATTGTGTTTGCGCTTGAGCCCGACGTCAGTGCGGGCGTGGAACTTGATCATGGTTGCTTCGGCCATCTCATGCAGACGGCT
>CAYYHT010000402.1:0-7332 GCA_964471355.1 uncultured Enterobacteriaceae bacterium | reverse complement strand
GAGACACCATGAAGGTCGCGATCGGGCTTGGTTGTAGCCTCGGGCCCCGGCGGCGCATGCTCGAGCTGACTGTTCAGAAGCTTGGAGCACATCCAGGTCTGCGCACGCTGGCTGTGTCTCGCTGGTACCGCACCCCGCCCATGCGAGGAGGCACGGCCCTCGGCTGGTTCGCCAATGGGGTGGCCCTGTTCGACTGCGCGCTGTCCCTCGATGACCTGCTGGCCACCACCCGTGCTCTCGAAGAAGCGAGCGGCAGGCGACGCTCCCGCCATTGGGGGGACCGTACGCTCGACCTCGATGTGTTGCTCGCCGCGGGTGCGCGACGCGAGGACAGCTCGCTGACGGTCCCTCACCCCGGCATCGCCCAGCGCAGCTTCGTGCTGTACCCATTGCTCGAAGTATGGCCAGACGCGGTCGATGAGCGAGGCCTGCGCTACGCCGACTTCGCCGAGCCCGACATGCCTCGGCCGGCCCCCATCGGAATCATGCCTCGACCCAAGGCTCGTTGACCCAGCCAGCTGGGCCGGACCCAACACCGATTTTGGGGGCTACAGGCCCACCGCTGGCCCACAAGACGCAGTCCAGATCGTGATCGCATTGGTCGGCAACTGATGGAACGATTACCCGACTGAGCCGCGATTCAGTTTCACGTAGAGGAGCGGTGTTGGCCGACGGACGTCCTGACAAACGACCGCTCATTACGGAAGCGGCGGTCGAAGTCTTCGCAGAGAAGGGCTTTCACCAAGCCCGAGTGAGCGACATCGCACGCCGTGCGGGCGTCGCGGACGGCACGATCTATCTGTACTTCAAGAACAAAGAGGATCTGCTCCTCTCTGTCTTTGAAGAGAAAATGGACATCCTCCTGCAGGGTCTCGGCGAAGCACTTGAGGGCGTCGATGACCCCAACGAGCGCATTCGACGCTTCGCAGCCTTCCACTTCCAGCAGGTGCGGACCAACCGCGCCGCCGCCGAAGTCCTGCAGATCGAGCTGCGGCTGTCGAACAAGTTCCTCAAGGAATACCGCCCCGAGAAGCTGTGGGCCTACCTCGGCATCTTCGGACAGATCGTGCGCGACGGTCAGCAACGCGGCCTGTACCGCGAAGATCTCGATTCCTTCGTCATGATGTGGTCCTTCTTTGGGGCCCTCGACGAACTTGCGATGCAATGGGTTCTGTCCCGCAAAGCCGATCGCTTTTCCCTCGAGTTGGCAGCCGACCAGGTCGCCGACACCTTTATCCGCGGCATGGCCGCATCCCCCTGACAACCATGGAGGCACCGTGAACATCGGAGTCTGCGCAAAAGTGACGGCACACGTCGACGCGCGCATCAAGATCTCTGCTGGCGGCATTGACACCGCCGGCGAAAAGCAGGTCATCAGCGACTGGGACGAAATGGCCGTCGAAGAAGCCATTCGCACCAAAGAAGCACACGGCGGCGAGGTCACGTGCTTCACCGTCGGACCGCATAGCAATGACAAGGTCATTCGCGGCGGTGCATTGGCACTCGGTTGCGACAAGGCCGTCATCATCGACAGCCCGCTCAACGACTCGCTGCACATCGCCAGCACGCTCGCCAACGCCATCAAGGCATCTGGCAGCGAAGTGGTGTTCGCCGGCAAGGCGACCACCGACGACGGCACCGGGCAAGTTGGCCCCATGATCGCCGAGCTGCTCGGCTGGGCACAAGTCACGCAGGTCGTCGAGATCACCTTCGAAGGCTCTACCTTCAAGGCCACGCGCCTGATGGATGCCGGCGCCCGCCAGATCGTCTCGGGCTCGCTGCCTGCGGTCATCACGGTCGAGGACGGCATCAACACCCCTCGCTACGCCAAGCTGCCGGCCATCATGAAGGCCAAGCGCAAGCCAATGGACAAGCAGTCCGCCGAGGCTGGCCCCGAGCGCTCGACGCTCACCAACTTCTCGCCGCCTCCGTCGCGTCCCTCAGGCCGCATCTTGTCGGGCGACGCCGCCACCACCGCCAAAGAGCTCGTCCGCCTGCTGCGCGACGAAGCCAAAGTCATCTAAGGGGACCCGATCATGAGTGGAATTCTCGTTCTCGCAGAACACGCCGCGGGCGCCTTCAGCCCCACCGCAGTCGAACTTGTGGGCAAAGCGTCCGAGCTCGCCGCCAGTCTTGGCACCACCGCCAGCGCTGCAGTCCTCGGCGACGCCGATGCCGCCAGTCTGGGCGGCTACGGCGCCACCAAGGTCTACCAGGCCAGCGGTGACTTCAGCACCCACGACACCGGCGCCTACATCGACGCTCTGGCCGCGATCATCCGCGAGTCCGGCGCAGACATCGTGCTGGTTCCGGCCAACTACGCAAGCGCCGACGGTCTGCCTCGCTTGGCCGCCCGCTTCGAGACCTCCATGGCCTCAGACTGCGTTGGCCTCAAGATCGAAGGCGGCAAGCTGGTCGCCAATCGTCCAATGTACGCAGGCCGTGCGTTTGTCGACGTCACCCTGAACAGCCGTCCGGCACTCGCCAGCGTGCGCGCCAACAGCTTCCCCAAGGGCGAGTCCTCTGGCGCCACCGCCGAGGTCACAGCCGTGTCCTGGACGGCTTCCACACCGACCACGACCGTGCTCGAGACCCAGGCCCCTGTGCTGACCGGCATCCCGTTAGGCACCGCCGACAAGGTGGTCGCTGGCGGCCGCTCGCTCAAGTCCGCCGAGAACTTCGACTCGGTCATCCGCTCGCTCGCCGCAGCGGTTGGCGCTGCTGTCGGCGCTTCGCGCGCCGCCACCGATGCCGGCCAGGCACCGCACAATGAGCAGGTCGGGCAGACGGGCCAGACCGTTTCCCCCAACCTGTACATCGCAGCGGGCATCTCGGGCGCCATTCAGCACCTCGCCGGCATGCGAGGCAGCAAGGTGATTGTCGCGATCAACAAAGATCCCGACGCGCCCATCTTCGAGCACGCCACCTACGGCATCGTCGATGACCTGTTCGAGGTTTGCCCCGCACTCACTGCTGAGTTCGAGGCGCTGTCCTAGACCCAGATCTGGGTACACAACATCGGTGAGCGGTGGCATCTGCTGGCTTTAGGCTGGTAGTGCCCCGCTCATTGTTGTTCAATACGCACTCTATGGCCGCGCCTCGCGAGATTCTGCCGCCTCCATCTCGCTTGGAGGCCACCGCCCTTGCTCTCGAGCAACGGCGTGACGTGCGCAATTTGGTGCGCTTTGTCGAGCGATGGCAAGAGCTTGGCGATGCCACTCCCGTCGCACGCATGGCCCAAGCGCGGGCTTTCGTCTCGCTTCGCCTGATGGATCGAGCCACGCTGCGCCTCGAGAAACTGGCCGAGATCGATGCCTGCGAACGCGAATCGCTGATGCTGCTGGCCAAGTGCTTTCTGATGCGTGGGTGGCCCAAACGCGCCGCTGCACCGCTCAAGCGGCTGCTGATTCACGATCCCAGCGACAACACCGTGATTGCCATGCTCGAGGCGACCACACAAGAACCCATGCGCCCCGACAGCGCGCTCGAGACCAGCGACGACCCCGCAGACTTGGTGGGCTTGGCCGAGGAGCACATCGCTGCCGGCGAATTCCTCAAGGCCCAGAAGATCATCGAGCGAGCGCGACGCATTCGCCCCAACAACCCGCACGCAGCTGACCTGTTGTGGGGCATGGCTGGCGACTACAAGACCGAAGAACCGCTGAACCTGCTGGTCGAACAGTGGGGCCCCGACACACAGACGCTGGCCGATCTGCCGGAATACGCCGACCACACCGAGCACACCGAGTCCGTCTCGGCCGTAAACTTGGCGAGGAACCTCGATCCGCCCGATCCCAAAGACAGCAAGGCGTTCCACCGGCTGTTCAAGGGCCTCGATGATCTGACCGAGTCCTTCACCGACACGATGTCGGCCGAGGTCACTCAGACCGCAGCCATGGCCAACGTGCATGACCTATCGGCGTTTCCCGAGTCCAGTCCCGATGCGCCAACGACCATCAACGACGGCGAAGACACACAGATCGCCATGGTCCTGCGACCCGAGGGCCCCAGCGCCGAGCTGACAGAGGTCGGTCGGCGTCCCAATGCCACGCCCGTTGGCTTGGCTCCACTCGCTGGCCGCCCCCGTCGTCCAGTCAGCGACTTCGACCCCGGTCTTGAAGAGGAGGATGACGACCTCATCATCCTCACTGGCCGAGAGCGCACAGACAACACAGCCTGGTCGGTCGGCCTTGGCGCCGGACTGCCCCTCGATCCGGACCCAACCACCAGCGATGTGTCTGGGCGTGTCGCCGAAATTCTCGAGCAGGTCGAACGCGAAAAGGCGCGAGAGGCGCTCAATGAGCTGCCTCCCCCCAATCCCAAGGCTCCGAAAAAGAAGAAGCGGCGCACGCCACCAACGGGAACTGCCGCGTGGTGGTTGTTCGCAATTGGCGCGGTGTTGTTCGCGAGCGCCATGGTCATCTTTGCGTTGGCGTTCCTGCAGTTCATTCTCGGATAGCGCGCAACCGACGGCATCACGCGGCATCGCGCCGGCTGTTGATCAAATCAACGCAATCCTGACGGAATCCGACGTCTTTGATGTTGCCGGACCCAGGGTGCGAGGGTACCTTGCGCGCCATTCCGGATGGACCCAGCAGGGACAAGGCCGGCAACTTGGAGGGATATATGGCACTTCTCAACGGACTTTCTCGCGCTGCGCTGCTGTGCAGCATCGGCCTCACTTTCGTGAGTGCGACCGCCTGCAAAAAGGCCGCAGAGCCTTGTGACGAAGACTACGAAAACGAGGGCTTCACCCGCGCCACCGATGGCGACGAGTGCCCTGAGGACTGCGACGAAGACGACGACGCCTGGGACGACGCCCTCGGCTGCGTCGCCGTGGAAGACGTCTGCGATGTCGACGGCGACCCCGGCGAGTTCTTCAACTGGGACCCCGAAGAGATGAAGTGCGAAGAGAACGAGCCGCCGCCCACGTGGGACCCGGTCTACTTCATGTCGCAGAGCCAGTTCGGCTACGACGCCACCAACGACCAGGCACGTCCCTATGTCGCCAACGATGGCACCAGCGACACGACGGTCAACCCGACCCTCGCCGTGACCCTCGCCAGCGAGGACTACACCATCGCGTTCGACGACAGCCTGACCTGCATCGTCATCATGGACACCGCCGCACCGCAGCCTCTCGCAAGCTGGGCCGGTGACGCTGGCGTGTTCTTCGGCTGGGACATGCCGTCGGACGCCACCGTGCAGACCGACTGCGACCAGCAGCCCACCGACGCCGACATCTGGGGTGACCCCTTTGTCGACGCCATCACACAGTGGGTCTGGGGCGCGGGCATCGGCCCAATGCCCTCCAACATCACCAGTGACTTCAAGGGTCAGATCGACTCCGACCCGTCCTCGGACTGGGCAGTCGATATCGAGCCCTACTTCGTCGGTGGTGGCTTTGCCCTCAACGCGCTGGCTGGCCAGGACGGCTTCCCCGGTGGCTACGCCGATGCCAACGTCACCCGCGGCTTCGCAGTCGACACGGCCGACAACTTCAAGATCGTCAACGACACCGATGGCGAGCCCCTGCAGTTGACCAAGACCGACATGTCGGACGGCACCCTGCCCGATGGCGCGTACATCGTGTTCACGTTCTACCTGTACGGCGGAGCCGACCAGCTGCTTCCCGGCCGCTAGTCGCCCCTTCGGTCGAACGAACCGAGTCAGAACGCCACCGCATGCTCAGGCATCCGGTGGCGTTCTTGCGTTATGGCGACCGCGAATGATGCATCGCCTCGCCATCGCCTTGACCGCAGCCTCGCTGTCTGGCTGCGCCGTCAACGACCATCCCGTGTGGGCCATCGACCCAATGTATGTCGAGCCGACCGATGACGGCATCTATGCATTGGTCAGCTGGGAGATCTTCGGAGACCGCTGGCGGCACCGCATGGCCGAACGGCACTACATCTGCGGCGTGGTGGTCTCACTTCAAGGCACACCGACCGATTCGTGCGAGACCTGCGACAACGCCTGGGACGTGACCAGCGCCGTTGTCGAAGACGACTGCGACGAGTTCTTTATGGGCGAGGCCATCTTCCCCGAGATCACGGGCCTGGGTCTGGGCAGCTTGCCCGCAGATTTGACCGACGACGCGCCATTTGAGCGCGTTCACGGCGGATTTGTCTCCTATGACGGCGGCGAGCTCCTGCCCCACGGCTGGGCCTATGCCGAGAGCTACGAGACCACAGGCACCCCCGCCGAGACCGACTGGGACCAAGAACAGGCGTTCGTGTTCTGGCCTGCGTTCGCCTGGGAGATCATCCAGCCCTGATCGCGGCATGGGTGTCGTAGATCCCAGGCGAACCGCCGTGCGGCATCACGCTGTTGTCCCATGCCAGTGGCTTTGACCACTCAGGCACGGAAGTTGCTGTTACTTTGGAACACGATGACCCGTTTGCTCACCACCACCACTGTGCTGTCCGTCTTGGCCCTCGCGGGCTGTCGCTCCGCCGACTACGACATGGCAGACACCGCCTACTGGGCCGGTGGCGAGTTCGACACCGCCGACGAAGACACGACCAACGACGACACAGGCACGAGCTCTGACACCAGCGTGCCCGCTGTTCCAACCTTCTGGTCGGTCTCTGGCTCGGTGACCCTCATCGACGGCGCCATCGCAAAGAACGGAACCGGACTCAGTCTGTCCATCATCGGCGCAGAGTCCGAAGTCATCTGCAGCATCAACCCGGGCATGCTCGGCGCCCCTCCTGCAGCGGTGCCCGATCCCAGCCTGGACATTTGGGGCTTCTGGACCGTCTGGCTTGCACCCATCAGTGAAGACGACGCGGAGTGCACAGACAGACTCGCGACGCCGCTGCCCACTAATTTTCAGCTCGGCATTGGGCACCTGCACTCGCTGCTCAACCCCGCCATCGATGCGGCCGGCGTGTACGACTACAACACGGCATCACAGAGCATCTACGGCCTATACATCCAGCCGCCCATTGGCGACGCCTTTCCCGACGGAAGCCCGGTGTACGTCTTCGGCCTTGCCGGAACCCCCGCCAATCTCGCCGGCGCCCAGCAGACTGTCGTCGGCGAGCAGTTGCCCAATGGTGTCTACCAGCTCGAGACCCTGCACCCGCTGCCGTTGCCCTAGGCCGAGCTCGTCAGCACAACAGGGCTCGCATTGTCGCGACGCGTCCCGCGGACAGCGGCAACGACAAGTCGGCATCGGCATGCAGCCAGGTGCCCACGATGGCCGCATCGATCAGTGGAAGGACACTGGCGACCGTGTCTGGGTTGACGCCACTCCCCGCCCACACGGGGGCGCCGGGAACGGCAGTGCGCACGGTGTTCAGGCGATCGAGATCGATGGGCTGTCCA